>CAMAVL010000012.1 GCA_945861735.1 Chlamydia trachomatis | reverse complement strand
CTTGGATTTGGACCTGCGCGAAAGCTCCCGCGGATCATCGATCTTAAGTCGCCCCATATTAACAATATGGGGCGACTTAAGATCGACGATCCCCGGGGCTTTGGCGCGGTCCAAATTCCAAGTTGCTGACCGAGTTGGGTATAAGTCGCCCCATATTAACAATATGGGGCGACTTAAGATCGACGATCCCCGGGGCTTTGGCGCGGTCCAAATTCCAAGTTGCTGACCGAGTTGGGTATACTTTAAATTTTAATCTATTTGTCGCACTTGCCTATTGAATGGGCCTGACATGAAACCAAGCCAGACAGCCCAAGTCCTGAGAAGAACACCCCGTCGATTGGATTGCCCGACTTGATCTCAGCTAGGAGCTCTACGGCGCTTTTAAGCTGAACGTGGATCAACTCAAAGGGGTCGGGGGTTGGGGGCTTGATGTATTCGACGTCTTGCGCTAGAACGAAGAAGATCTGTTGATTGGTGACAGCTGGAAGGGGATATAAATGACCTAGGAGAGAAAAGGTGCCGCCGCCATAGCCTGTTTCTTCGAGAAGTTCTCTTTTTGCAGCCTCGATTGGGGACTCTCCTGTATCGATTCGGCCGCCGGCACAGGTGAGGAGCCATTTGCCAATCGGGTGGCGATATTCTTGTGTAACGACAAATTGTTTATCTTTAGTTTGCGCAATCACAACGGCTGCATGGGCATTCAGTTCAAGGATCGTATAGGGGCGCTGCGCTCCGTTTAAGAGTTGTAAGTGATCGACGCGGACATCAAAGTAGCCGCTGTAGACGATTTCAGTTTTTTTGACTTCAGGGATAGGGGTACTTGACTTGGGCACGTGTGAGCTCTTTTTTTAATCGGTTAGAAAAAAGGTTTGCTTTTTTGAGTTGTCTAGCACAGTGATAACTCAATTGAAGATAATGGAAAAGTTGAATTTTTTCCCAAAGGAAGGCAATTGAGAGCCATTGGGGTGTGATCTCTATTTCTTTGTAGAGATATTTACTTAAAAGCGCCGTCGTTGTGGGGTGGGAGAGGTCGGTTCCTGCTGAAAAGTGGGAAAGAGCGATTTTTTTACCTTCTCTTTTCCAAAGACAGCATCCCATGAGTGGAAATAAGGGGGACTTGTCATCGATAAGCATTTCAGGTGGATAGGCATCCAAAATTTTTTCTGCTTCTTCCCATTCATTACAGAGAAGATAGGCTCTAATTTTACAGGTGTCGAGGAGAAGATTGCCTGTGAAGTTTAATAGAAGGGGAAGAGTCTCTTCTGCGTGATTTTTTTTAAGAGCTTGATCGGCGAGAAAAAAGGCAGCTCTGAGTGCGGATGGAGAATAGGGCTTTGGGATAGTGCGTAGCCAGAGTTTTGTCCCTTTGACAAAACCGTTTTGTTGAAAATACAAGACAGTATGCAAGAGTTCAGCTAGCTCATCGGACAGCTTAGATTTCAGCTCCGTTTTTTCTGCCCACTTCCAATAGCCTAAAGAGAGAAGTGCAAAAAATGCGTTGGCGATAAGTTGGGGACTTTGTTCCTTTTCGATAATTTCGATGAGAGTGAGGGGTTTACCAAGCCAAAAGGCGAGTTGAATGGCTAGTTGAGTATGCGTATATTCATTTTCTAAAATAAAGGGAAGGGGTTCTAGGTGTGTTTGTAGAGTGACAAGGAGTCTAAGATTGTCCTCTGAGTCAAAAATATGGGGAAGATGGCGTAGCGCTAGAAGAGCATAGTGAAAGGCTGCGATCCGATCTTTGGAGGCAGCTTCATGGAACCTAAAAATGATATGTTCAATGAGCGGTTTAAGAAGGGGGTGCTTAGGGTATTTGCGTAAACAAAGTTCTAGGCATTTGATCTCTTCTTCAATGTCATTTAAAAACTGATAGACAAGAGCTTTGCCTAAATATTCTAGTGGAGCGCCGGGCGTTAGGCGGAGTTTTCCAAATTCATTGAGCGCTAAAGAGGAGAGTCTTGTCCGATCTTTTTTTGTTTTGTGTTCTCTAGCCTCTGTTAGGAGGGTAATTCCTGCGCGGAAAATGGCTTCTCTTCCTTCTGCTCTACCAGAGAAAGAATACCCAATTCGCCTGTATTCCGTGAGGGCTTTAGTGTATTTTTTATATGCTAAAAAGGCGTCGGGAATGGCCAAGCAATTGACCATGACATTTTGAGAGCCACTTAATACATCTAAATTGTTCATTTCAAAATCCCCATCGCGATAGAGAAGTCCGATGTGTGTTCCAGTGAGTGGAATGCGGCTGATGTAATGGCATTTAAGGGCATTATCGAGATAAAAGCGGAGATGATTATCGATTCTTTCAATCTGAATGTCATGCCATGTATTGGCTTTTAAATAAACTTGGGGGATTTCCATCACTTCGATGTTGGAGTGGAAGAGCTTACATGAGGAGGCTTCCGATCCAATCCAAAGGCAATACCCCTCTTCAAATCCTTTGCGCTCGGAAGCTTCTGGAATGCCGAGTAAAAAGCCGATGCCGCCGCCCGATTCTTTCAATCGAATTTTTGTGTGTATTTTAGTATTTCCTGAAAAAGATCCCTTTGAAATCATCAAGCTAACCCACTCCATGACATCAAGTGCGCTTGTGATGGCCATATGTTTGGTGAGGAGGATGTTTTCTTGGAACTCCCAGTCGGATTTAGAGGTGATTTTTAAACTGGCAGTCGGAACCCATTCGGGTTTTCCTTCGATGTAGCTTTTGAGATCGAAGATGAGATCTTCCATTGTTTGATAACGCTCTCTATGATCTGCAAGGAGGCTTCTTTTGACGATATCGGTCAAATGAGGCGGGATTTCTCTGTAAGGAGCGATTTCATTGGGGTCGATGAGCTTTTCTAAATGAGATGTTTTGCGAAACACTTTAACAGATGGGCGATGAAAAGGGAGCTGGAGAGTTAAGAGTTGATAGAGGATCACTCCCAAAGCGTATATATCGGTCAAAACAGAAGAGGGAGCGCCTTTAATCCTTTCAGGCGCTAGGTAAGCTAAAGTTCCAGCTATTTTCCCTGGGCGGGTAAGATCTAGAGAGCCAGTTATCTTTACATTAGCTAGATAGATTTCATGTTCTTTTCCGATAAAGTCGGCAAGGCCCCAATCGAGAATTAATACCTCTCCATACTTTCCGATGATGATGTTTTCAGGTTTTAAATCGCGGTGCAAGATCCCTTTGGAGTGAGCATACGCAATTGCTTCGCAAACACTTAAAAAAATGCGAACCGAGGAGGGGATAGAGCCTCCGATCGGATGTTTGATCTCTCCATCGGATGCTTCTGCAATAGATGTTTTCAAAATATCTTTAAGCGTCTCTCCCTCAATATGGGGCATCGTATAGAAAATGCAGTCTGGATTTTTATGAATGGCGTAAATTGGAATAATGGAAGGGTGAGGTAATTGGGAGGCGATCCGAGCTTCTCTTAAGAAGCGCTCTTGTAAAACTGCGTTGCTGCTCAGCTCGTCGCGAATTTTTTTGAGAGCGACGTTTCTACCGCAGATGGGATCAAATGCTAAAAAAACCTCACCCATGCCCCCTTTTCCAAGGGATCGAATGAGCGCGTAATCTCCAATGTGTTTTGGGGGTTGATTTTGCATTGAGCCTGTAGGATCTTAAGTGAAATTTTGAGGTATAGCACAGGCTCCTGATAGAGAGGAAGAAAAATAATTGATTTATTGCAGTTGCATGGAACTCTACAGATCTGATATTCTTAATTTTATAATTTACACCAAAGGAATTTAAAATGCGCCTCAATCATATGCCTTTAATTGTTTTTTCAGGAATCGTATGGCTCCTGGTGGGTTTTTCTCTTTTGATAAAAGGATTGAACTTCCTCGTTCTATCGGCACAGTTCCCTGTAAGCGGCTCTTTTTCACTCATTGAAAAAGTAAGTCCTTTGGCCGGCGGCAGAGAGCAAGGATCTTTGGTGCTCATCGTTTTAGGTTTGATGATTGGATTTTTTAAAGGGCGCTATGTCCTTTCTAAAACTGTTGGACGTGTTGTCTCTCGGATCCGATCACAAGCAGCGCCATTGAAACTCTCCAAAGTGTATAGTCCAGGGTATATCGCAGTGCTTCTGCTCATGGGATTAATGGGAATGGCGATGAAATGGCTAAATGTCCCGCAAGAAGTGAGAGGCTTGATCGATGTAGCTATAGGCTCTGCATTAATTAACGGCGCGCTCCTCTATTTTCGCATGGCGAGAACATTTGCGCCAGCTGCGTAGGTTATACCCAACTCGGTCAACGCCCCACAGTCTATTTATGATAAGCTGATCCTTTATCAATTTCAATAGCTCTATAGAGCTGCTCGAGAAAGATGAGCCGAGTGAGTTGATGGGTAAAGGTTAGAGGCGATAGGGACAATTGATGAGAGGCTCCCTTTTTAATTTCAGGAGTTAGCCCTTCCGCCTCTCCGATGACAAAATTGAGCCGAGAACCCTTTTTCTGAAATTCATCGATTAAAAAATCAGAAAATTGCTCGCTTGAAAGAAGTTTGCCTCGTGGATCTAAACAGATGTAGGATTCTACTTTTTCTAATAGCTGCTTTAGTTTCTCATTGTCTTTAGCTAGAATCCATTCGATAGTTATTGAGGGCTTAAGGCGTTCCGTATATTCTTCAAGGGCATCCTGTAGCCATTTCTCTTTGGATTTACCGATAGTGATGATTTTAATTTTATACATGGGATAACAAATGTTGAGTTTTTTACATTGGGATCCCAATCGGGCTTTAATCGACTGGAACCTTCCCTTCTTGGGACGGCCTATCTTATGGTATGGGTTTTTATTTGCTGTAGGTTTTTTTTTCGGGTATCTCTTTTTTGTGTATCTCTTGCGTCGTTATTTTTCCTGTTACCCCAAGTTAATTTCAGATGTAAAGGTTCAATCTAATGCCGTTGCAGATCGCCTGTTATTATATATTATCATAGGCACTCTAGTCGGCGCTCGAGTTGGAGATCTTCTTTTTTATCAGGACTTTGTAGAAATTCAAAGGGATCCCTTATCCGTTTTCAAATTCTGGGAAGGGGGACTCGCAAGTCATGGGGGAACGCTTGGTGTCCTGATTGCAATTGTGTTTTTCGCGCGCCGCATTCGAGTATCCTATCCCATGTTGACATTAAGGAGGATCTTAGATTTAGCATCTCCTCCCACCGCATTTGTTGCAGTTTTTATCCGACTTGGAAATTTTATGAATCAGGAGATCTTAGGCAAGCCCTCGACACTTCCTTGGGCCATTGTGTTTGAACATCCAGCTAGTGGAGAATCGATTGTTCCTCGCCATCCCGCGCAACTCTACGAGGCTCTATGGTATTTTTTAGTGGGGATTTTTTTAACACTTCTTTGGAAAAGAGATCCTCTCCTGAAAAAGCAAGGCAAACTCGTAGGTCTTTTTCTGTTTTTATTCTTTACCTTTCGATTTTTTATCGAATTTCTAAAAGTTGAGCAAAGCACTCTGCTTTCAGCTCAGTCGTGTTTCACGATGGGTCAGTACTTAAGCCTTCCCTTTATTGGCTTAGGGGCGTGGCTTGTTTTACAACCGAAGAAATTAGCTCCTTAAGATGCTGAGGGTCCAAAGGTGTTAGCGGTAGAGCTCTATTGCTGATTTCACAAAGCTGTTTTTCTAAGCAATCCACGGAAGATCGATTCAGCAGATGACAGAGGTGCCATTGGAGAAATCTGTCGAGAGAAGATGCTTTCGTTTGAGTAGAACAAGTATACCAAATGTATTTATATAAGATCCAAATACGAGAAGAGAGCCCGCCGCCGTAGATTGCAAGTTCAGGATGCTGTTTAATGTAGTCTTGGGAAATTTCACTGACTAATTTAGTGTGATTAATAATGCTTGTCTCTTGCGCTTTTGCATAATAGCTTAAAATGAGTTTAAAAAGAGGCGTGTCATTATCGAGGCGGATCCAACGGCACAGCATGTCCCCTTGAATCACCCAGGTGTGTATCTTTCTTTCAATATCTGCCCACTTTTTAACTAAGATCAGCTCTTTTGTCCGTTTAAATAATTGGACAGTCCCTTGAATGGTCGCAGAGAAGCTCCGAGAGGGATTATCGATTAAAATATTTGCAATTTCCTCTTCAATCCTCTGGCCAATTCTATAGGGAAGCTTTTCAAGAAGTCCCTCTGTCTCTGATAAGAGTTTCCAAATGACAATTTCTAAAATATCCGATTCTTTACTTTGAAATTGGGGAAGCACCGTTGTCTCTTGATAGGCCGCCCAAATGGTATCGATCACATACTGAGTCGAGTGGCAGTATTCTTCATTGCGCATCAAGACAAGTTCTGCCGCAATAAAAGCGTAGAGCGATTGTGGCAGAGAGGGTCTTTCCATTTTAGCAACAGGATAGCAGGCTCCAATAGCTTCTCTCATTTCTTGTTCTGAAACTGTTTTAGGAAGTTGGCTTGCTAATGTATATAGGGCAATAATTCTTCGCACCTGTTCTGTTAATTGAGGCGCTGGAATTGTCGTCTTGCATAACGCGCTGTGCCGTTGGATAAAGCGTGTGATTGCTGTTTTTTGTTCTGCAAAGAAACTCGAGTGAAAAGTGGAGGATCCATAGAGCTTTTCAGCAAGGAGTGCAGACGCATTAGCTGTCAGCATGTCTTGTGATGAAAAGTTAGGCAATTCATGAAGGGAGTGGAGCGATTCTTTCACCTTGTGTTCCAGTTCATTACTCCCAATTTGAGGCTCTTTTGCAGAAATCTCTAAAATGGTCTTAACGATGAGTTTATCGATTTTATCATATTCATCGTAAGGGGTTTCATGTTTTTTAGGACTCGAATCTCGAAGAAGGTGTCTTTGAACACACCAAATCATTTTAGTCAGATGATCCAATTTTGGACGCACACCATCAATGGTTGCAATATACTCGCTCATTTTCAAGGCCAATTGATGGGCAAAATGACACGGATGAAGATGAGCTTGATTTTTTAGAGAGAGGTATTGCTTCAAATTCTCTTTAATAAAGAAATCGATGTTTAATTTACCCTCTTTTGTTAGCGCGTCCTTTTTATCTTGGAGTTGTTGTAAGTAGAGAGCGATCTTTTCCCACGTTTTTTTTAATGCTGCAACACCTAGTCGATAATGGGGAAATTTCTTCTGGAAGTCAGGAGTGATTTTTTTTAAGAGTTCTTCTTGTACTTTTAAGGACCATTTTTTAGAACAATTAGAATGTTGCATCTCTTGTTTGATTTTTTGACAGAGGAACAGATTCAAATCAGAGTAGGGATCATAAAAATCAGGCGATTCATCAATAGATGAGAGAAAGTCTTTCACTTGAGATTTATCATTTTTCCTAGAGGGAGGTGTTAGGGCAGAGGAAAATGTATTTGCAGATCCGGACCAAAAATTATCTGATGAAGGGTAAGGGGCGGCAGTTCCTGTCATAAATCTTACAACCTAATTAATGTAATTTTTTTTTTGATGTGTATTTTTCTGTCTAACCTGTTATAGTTTTTTTTGTCTAATATTTTTTTATTTTATTAAAACAAATTAGTTTCTGTTTGATTAAAAGTTGGTGTATTTTTTTTGTGGAATGCTGATTTCTTGAACAGCATTTTAAGTGAAGTTAAATGGAAGTTTGTTTGTTAATTGTTCTGATATGCAATTGCAGAGATTTCTACGAGGACGTCCATAGGTAATTTACCTACTTGCATCGCTTGTCTTGCAGGCTTAATTGGATGAGAAAATCGCGCCGCATAAATTGCATTCATTGCCGCAAAATCATCCATGTTTTTTAAATACACTTCTGTCTTTACAATGTGTTGAAAATTTAAATTTGCAGATTTTAAAATAGCTTCGATATTATCAAGCACTTGATTTGTTTGTTCTTCAATTGTTGAAGCCATAACTTTACCCGATTTTGGATCGATCGGGATTTGGCCGGAGATAAAAAGAAAAGAGCCTGCCTGCACCGCTTGAGAATAAGGACCGATGGCTTTGGGAGCGTCTAGTGTTTCAATTTTAATGAGGTTCATTGTTTACCTTTTTTACAATGTATAGGCTTGGTTAGGGGATTAGCTTGACAAAGTCACATTAGATGGCTTATAATAAAATGTTTTTTATCTTTTTTTAAAAAAGATCTGCTAATTGCTGAGCTGTTAAGGGTTGCCAAGCGCAGAGCTTTTGAATGAGAAGGTGCAATTCCTTTTTGGCACAACGTGGATTAAAATTATTAATTAACACCGGTTTGTAAACAGTATAAGATAGCGGTAATTAGTTGTCAGTTTTTTTGGATTGCAGCAATGGTTAAGCTTAAGAAACGGCAGTTGGACTATTTTCGTGACGTCACAAAAATAGCTCGGTAAGCGCTTCTATAGGCTGGCTAGGACGTGCAGATCTTTCTGTCGGAGTAATAACTCCTTCAGAGCTCAGCTCGGTATCGCTTTCTTCTGCGAGAACTTCGGGGACTGCAGCCCGAGCCGCGAGCTGCGCCTGTCCTCGCATAACCGCCTCTTGAGCTTTTTTTGCATTGTCCACTTCTTCTTTGATTACTTCATCGATAAGCTCTGGTGTGATTGCAATGTTTACATTGAGCGCTGCTGCATCGCGTCGAATCTTGGCTTCGAGCAGGCGTGTTTGAAAATGGCTTTGGAGCGCAAAGGTTTTTAAGTGTTCCTTATTTTTATTCGAGAGGGCGTTGTCTCTATAATGTTCTGCAGTTACAACTTTTTTTAAGGCCTCTTTTTTGATCTCTAGTAGTCGATCTCGATTTTGGAAGAGTGCTTTTAATTGGTCTTTGGCGGTATTTAATGAGGCCTCTAGTGGAACTAACTCCTCTTCAAGTTCTGCAGCGGAGTTTTCTTCTAAGGGATTGACTTCTCTGTTGTAGGGAAGAGAGCCTGCATAGTGCGCCTGTTGTGCTTGAATACGATTTCGGAGAGCTTCTACTTTAATCTCGAGTGGAGAGCGCTGTGAGAGAGCGGTCCGATTGACGCATTGAGAGAGGATTTTGAGAGAGGTTGCAGGCTGAGCTGCTATTGCCCCAAATGCATCTTTAGTTTTCTCTAAAATCTTTTGAAGGACATCTTGATCGAGGATCGTTGCTGGAGATTGCTTGAGAAGAGCGCTTTTTAGGATTTTAACCGTTTCCACATCATCTGTATTGTCGATGACGATGCGCTGGAATCGGCGTGCAAATGCGGCGTTTTTCGCATAAATTTCTCGATAGTATTCTTCTTCTGTCGTAATGCCAATAAGATAGGGGAAGTTATCTTTTCCAGCGTCTAAGAAGGTTTTGAGCTGTTCGCTCAACACTTCTTGTTCTCTGTCTTGGCATACTATGTGAATTTCATCGAAAATGAGGATGAAATTATTGCGATGCCGACCCATGGTTTCGCTGATTTTAGCAAAGATTTTATTCGCACGAGAAAACACGTCAGGGCCTCCAAGAAGGTCTGCCGTATTGAAATAAAAGATCTGCTTTCCTTTGAGTTCGGGATAATCACCCCTTTCGACTGCTTGGACAAAAGCCTTAGCTGTTGCTGTTTTTCCAATGCCTGTTTTGCCAAGAAGCATTGCGTGGGTCTTTACTTGGCCTTGCCCAGAGATCAAAGTATGAGCGATGGTATCGAGTGTTTCTTTGCGTCCATCTGTGGCAAAAAGATCACCTCGCTGTAGCTGTGCAGTCCAGTTTTTTCCTCGGGGAAGCATAGAGGCCTGAGGCTTGAAAAAAGGATAGATCAGACTCAGTGCTGCAAGGCTTAAGAGCGTGCCTCCAATGATCATAGCTCCCATCTCAGCGCCAAGAAGGGGAATCAGAACGCCACTCATCATCATAAATAAGGAGATGAGCGACATGATCTTCTGTCCCTTCATATCAGCAGCAAAAGAACTTTCAGATGGTTTAAAAAAATCAGCAATTCCAAAGGCGTCTAAAAAGGTCTCTAAGACAGAAATCAGGGCATTGAGAATGCTTGTTAGGCGGGTTTTAAGAGTCGGAGATACTTTAGATTCTGTGGTCGCAAGGAGGTACTTCGCTTCTTGGAGCATGTCCTTAGCGGCATGGAGGATATCGACGTGTTCTGGATATTGAATTTTTATGGTTTCTTGGAGTTTTTCTAAAGTGATTATGGAGGCCAATCGGTCCAAGTCTTTATCTTTCAGCTCGAGAACAATCTTATCCAATAGGTTTTTTAGATCCTGTGGAGTTAAAGCTTCAAGCTCTCTTTGAATGCCTACAGTCCCTTTTGTGCGAACAGCATGTAGGACTCTTTGGTCGAGCGGTCCTATGTCCTTGTGAGCTTGAATATTAGATCGAAAACAAATCCTAGATACCATAATAAACTCCAGTAATTATTGTGTTTTTTGTTAAAAATAATACATTGCGTATTAATTTAATACAATGTAATGTTATTTTTTAATTTTTTTATAAAATTCAAGCTGAGGATGTTGAATCGGCAATTAGCTTGACAAAGTCACATTAGACAAAAAGTTTTTGTCTATACCCAACTCGGTCATGAACTTGGAATTTGGACCTGCGCGAAAGCTCCCGCGGATCATCGAACTTAAGTCGCCCCATATTGTTAATATGGGGCGACTTAAGATCGACGATCCCCGGGGCTTTGGCGCGGTCCAAATTCCAAGTTGCTGACCGAGTTGGGTATAATGTGACTTTGTCAAGATAAAACCCCCTATGAGATTCATAGGAAAATAATTCCAGATGACTTATTGGTAGTCAATCTGTAAAATCAAAGGCATCCCAAAAAAGTAACCCGCCTTATTTCAAAGTAACTTGACAAAGTCACATTAGACAAAAACTTTTTTTGGCGTGAAAGCCTAAGCGGTTCGAAGATCGCAAATGGGGTTGTATTGGCCAATACTAGACCTATTTGCGATCTTCGAACCCCGGGAGATTTGACGCTCAAAAAAAAGGCTTGTCTAATGTGACTTTGTCAAGGTAAGGTGTGGTGAAATAATTTCTGGATAGTTTATACCCAACTCGGTCATGAACTTGGATTTGGACCTGCGCGAAAGCTCCCGCGGATCATCGATCTTAAGTCGCAAAATATTAACAATATAGGGCGACTTATGATCGGCGATCCTCGGGGCTTTGGCGCGGTCCAAATTCCAAGTTTCAGGCCGACTGCAGTATAACTTAGTTTAGCTTGACAAAGTCACATTAGACATCAAACTGTCTAGACAATGGGGACCACCATACTTAAAAATCAATAGCAGGAGATAGAAAAGAGGAGGAATGCTAGTAAAAATATGAAGTATCAAAATTTTCCAACTTTTGCTAATCATTTAAAAGAGGCGCGCCTAGCGAAGGGCTCTTCCATTTATTTAGTCGTCACCCCATGTCCTTTTGAGAGAAAGAAGATCTTTGCTCAAATCCTTTCCGCTTTAAAAACTCAAGAGGCGCCGACTCTTTTTGAAGGAGGTAGCGTATCCACTCCCAAAATGATCAGCCAATTAAATTCCCCCTCTCTATTTGGCGGACAAACAGCTGTGATTCTCGATGAGGTGGACAAATTAAAGAAGGGGAGTTTAGAGCCTCTTTTTTCTTATTTCGAAAGTCCCTCAAAATCCTCTTTTCTTCTTTTGGGAACCTCTTCTGCAAAATCGGGATCCGATCTCTATGCGAAGGGAAAAAAAGAGATCATCGTTTTTGATTTGAGTGGAGAAAAACCTTGGGATCGAAAACTGCGCCTTCAAAAGTATCTCATCGACTTAAGTGCTAAAGAAGCTAAGTCATTAAGTCCAGATGTCGCTTTGCGCATTCTCGATCAAGTAGGTCTTGACCTATCCGTATTAGATCAGGAGATGTTTAAGTTGATGCTTTATGCACATGGGCGATCTCAAATTACTCTAGAAGATGTTAAAGCGATTTGTGCAAGAGGGGAGGGACTCACCTCTTGGGGATTAGTCGATCAGATCCTTTGGGAAAAGGGGCCTTGTCAAATCGATCTGACCCTGGATTTAGCAGAACTCCTTCCATTGATTGGTCAGTTGCGCTATCAGCTCCAATTAGGAATGCAAGTGGCTGTCTTAGTTGAACAGAGGCTCTCTACTCAAGAGATCCAAGCCGAGCTCCCAACATTGAGGGGCGCTGCATTAGAAAAGAAAATCCATTTTGCCAAACAACACAGTATTAGCTATTTTCAAAAAGCACTCCACAACCTCTTTGAGATCGAGCTCTTATCTAAAAACAGCTCCATTAATGCTCCTCTTCTCCTCGATTCTTTTATATTTAAATTGGAACACCTGAAAAATGCCCCTACTACTATTACCCAACGTATTGGATGAAACGCTCTCACATGAATCCTTTCTGCCCAAAGACGTTGATGTAGCCATCAGCTTATTGGATGGACTCATAGCAGAGAGCGAAAAAGGAGCGCGCCGTTTTTTGCGCCGCTTTTCCTTCTCTAACGGAAGAACATTTCGCGATATCCCTCTTAAGCTGCTCAACGAGCATACAGAGGATAAAGAGCTCAAAGAACTCTTAGCTCCCATTTTACAAGGTCAAACCTGGGGGCTAGCTTCTGATTGCGGCTTGCCCTGTCTTGCAGACCCAGGGGCGAAGCTCATTTTTCAAGCGCGCAAAAAAAACATCGCGATCCAAGCGTTTGTAGGTCCATCCTCTATCGTATTAGCGCTCATGCTCTCAGGCTTTAGCGCGCAACGCTTTGCCTTTAATGGGTATTTGCCAAAAGAAGAGGCGCAGCTGAACGCTCAGATTAAGCTATTGCAAACGCGCTCTAAACAAGAAGATTCCACCCAATTATGTATTGAGACCCCGTATCGCAACGTTAAATTATTTAATGCATTTTTAAAGAACTTAAATGATGAGACATATCTCTGTGTTGCAGCGGATTTAACGGCGCCGACACAATATGTAGAAACTCAAATGGTTCGAGAATGGAAAAAAAGCGCTTGTCCTGAAATAGACAAGCGCCCAGCTGTTTTTTTACTCCGCTCTTTCGTGTAAAAAGCGCTCAATTGCTTGGATCACAAAGTTTCTATAGTTAGGGTTACTGAAGTTTTCTTGCGCCCACGTCCGTGTAAATAGCTGGGCGTCCATGTCTGCATGTTCCGGTGTATTTATTGGCGAAGCGAGGTCTGCAATATGCCCATATAACAAATCAGGCCCAAAATCCTCACTTGTAATCTTTGGGACTAAAGCTTTTAAGTCCGCTAGGTATTGCGCAGAGTGTTCTGGATTTACAGCATGGCCCTTGTAGCAACGATCAAGAAGGTCTTCTCCAGCATTTGAGGCCGGTCCAATTAGGCGGTCTAACTTCCGGAGCTCTTGATAATAGAGACCATTGGGATTTCCACCTTCAACGCGTGTTTTGAATAGCTCTGAAACACGCGTTTCTAAAAAGCCTTGGGTTCCGGAGAGATACACGTGCCGAATCAAATCGCGTTGAATAAGGGAAGAGAGACCATTGTAGGTTTTTTCAGCATCCTCCGTGCTCTCTGGCTTCATAAGAAAGTTAATCCAAGACGGAGATGAAACTGCAATTCCAGGCCGTCTTAAAGGGATCGCTGAGGGCTCTACAGAAGCTTTAGGCAATAAAGCTTCGAGTTGCTTCAATGTCTCTTGTTTGCGATCAACAAGTGCCTTTAACTGGGAATCCTTCCAGGTTACAGGCTTTTCTTCTGTTGATCCAAGTGCTTTACGCAATCGATTAAAATTTTCATCGGCTGTTCCTCTCCGAAGGCCAGCTATATTTTGAAGAATACTCATTGGGATGTTGCTTTTGCCAGCAATAGGTGTTAGTTTTTCAATTAATCGACTGAATTTGGTTTTGGATGAAAGCCCTTGCGTTAATCGGCTAAATCCTAGCCGATTAATACCAATGGAGCCTGTTGTGTCGAACTGCTTCTTTAGATCACATTTTTGGATAACAGCATCCAATAGAAGGTCTAACGAATCGGTTGCGGCATCTTGAAATTCACCATCGCAAGTTGCGAAATTAAAGATATCTCTATGTATAGTGTTTGCAATATCTATGATCTCTTCTTTGGAGCAACTTGAATGGTTAATCGCGCTGATTCCCTTTATAAGTGGGATCGTATAAAGAGAAGCTCTAAGAGCCTTTTCTAATTGCGTCTTTTCGTCTGGTTTTAGTGTTTTGTGATTCTGTAATTGCTTGATTACTGCATTAGCTTGCGCTAAGACAGTTTTGTAATCAGGTATGAGGGCAGTATCCTCATTAAAGCTCTTTACAAGAACAGTAACAATATGGGAAATGGAATTAGTATCTAATGCCAGTGTATTAAAATCTTTAAACGTTGTATTAAATTGATGTAAGGCAATATGTAATTTATCTTCAATGATCTCATACGTACTTTCATCGACTGAAGCTAAAGGATCTAGGCTGCTATAAGGCGGGGGGGCACCAAAACCGCTTAAATCAAGGCGTGCCGATGTCGGGGAGCTGCTCTGCTTTATAAGATCACTTAAATCAGGGTATAGCGAGCTGCGTGGCGCTGGTATAAAGAGGTTGCTAGGTTGTATTGTTGACATAGTTTTTACTCCATTTTTGCTTATTTATTATAATGTATTAATTGCGAGTTCTGTTTAATTATACGACAGTTTAATTATGTCTGCAAGTAAAATAAACTCTTAAGTTGCTTAAATTAAGTAATTTAGCTATTTTGTTTTTTATTATATATCAACTAAAAACTAAATCGCGTTTGTTTATTTTTTTAGTATGCTGTATTTGTTAGTGATGCATATATCCGAAATGGTGTAATATGGTAATTGCTAAGGCTCATATGCTTTAAGCTTAATAATAAATAATAATTAACTCGAGGTCATTTAAGATGGATAAGCCAGATGATGTACTCCAGAGAAAAATTGCCAGATTAGAGAGCCATAGTGATCAGCTCGAAGCGGAGTTATCTTATCTAGATAGGATGTTGGTCTTGTGTGGCTTTTCAGATGGGATTAAAACCCTGAAAGCAAGTGTTGTAGAGCTTCTTGCAGAAGATTCTATAGAAGTCCATGAACACAATGGATTAATCTAATCCACTTGAGGGCCCAAATCGATCTTTTTTTGGGCCCTTTACATTTCACTCAACTTATGGTAAATTCTAGTATCAAAAAAACCATAGGGATCAAAAATGGCTAAACTAATCTTTGTCAATACAGGGGAAGAGAAGGAACTCGACGATAACTCCACTCTTCAAGAAGTCTGTGAAGAAGCAGGGGTTCCCTTTGCCTGCACGGAAGGGGTCTGTGGAACATGTGTTATCGAAGTCGTCGATGGCATGGATAATCTATCCCCATTTACACAAGAAGAAAAAGATTTTTTAGGAGACCAAGGGTGTGAGCGTTTAGCTTGCCAATGTACAATTCAACGCGGCTGTGTTAAGCTGAAATTTTAGAGGGAATTGCAAAACTCCATTTGGGCCCAAATTTGCGCTTTTAACGTCGGATTCGGATTTTTCGCAAATCGCCTATGTCCAATAGGATATGTCAATTTGCGAAAAACCGAACCGACGTTAAAATCATCAAATTTGGCCTCCAAAGCTAAGTTATGCAACTCCCTCTTTAGTTAAATTAAAAAGGATTAGATTATGACTCAAACAAAAGCTCCGACTCAAGTGACACGGGACATGACAATTGAAGATATTTTTACACAATTTCCTCATAAAAGTCAGAAACTCGCTCAAGAAATTACGAACTCAGGTTTGCATTGCGTCGGTTGTGGCGCAGCAACTTGGGAAACATTAGAAGCTGGAATGCTCAGCCACGGTTTTCCCGATGAAGAAATTAATCAGCTTGTCGAACGATTAAATGCTATTTTATCACAAGAAATTAATGTCAATACAATCAGTATGACAAAACGCGCTGTTGAGAAATACAGCCAGATCCTTGCCGAAGAGGGCAAGCAGGGGTGGGGATTGCGTTTTGGTGATAAGGCAGCGGGTTGCAGCGGGTTTGAATACGTCCTAGACTATTCAGAAAAAGCGAATGCCGATGACCGCATTTTCACCTCTCATGGTCTTGAAATGCATGTAAATGAGAAGATTGCAGACCGCCTCATGGGCTCTGAAATCGACTATGCAGATGGCCTAAATGGCGCTGGATTTAAAATTTCTAATCCAAATGCCAAAGGCTCTTGTGGCTGTGGGAAATCCCAAAGCTACTAAATTATTTATGGACCGCTCTATTGTGAACGGATAGAGCGGCCTCTTTCATCGCCTCAGACAAGGTCGGATGCGCGTGAGGGGTATTTGCGATCTCAAGTGCTGTGCAGCGTTTGGTAATTGCTAAAGCGCCTTCAGCGATTAGCTCGGATGCATGCGCTCCAATGATATGAATGCCAATGATCCGATCTGTTGTTTTTTCCACAATCATCTTGATAAACCCTTCCTCTTCTCCAGAACACTTCGCTCTTGAATTGCTTTTAAAGTGAAAAGTGCCACTTGCTATCTCTAAATTTAAGCTCCGAGCCGCCTCTTCAGAGAGCCCAACAGATGCGACCTCTGGATGCGTGTAAATGATATTTGGGATCGCCGCATAATCGATCACGGGATGATGGCCTGCGATGATTTCTGCGACAGCAGCTCCCTCTTCCGATGCCTTATGGGCGAGCATCGGCCCATCGATAAGATCCCCAATTGCAAAGATGGAGGGAACTCCTGTGCGAAAGGTCCCATCGACTGGGATAAACCCTTGAGAGGTTGTTGTGATTCCAAGAGCTTCTAACCCAAGACCCTGAGTATAGGGGCGCCTTCCAATGGCGACTAAGACGACATCAGCGCCAATTTCTTGCGTAGGAAGATCTTTTGCCGAAAATTTTAACACGATTTGCTTCTCCTCGATTTGGGCACCGGTTACCCGAGATGCGAGGTGGAAGGTTAGCTTCTGTTTAGATAGGCTATTTTGAAGCTCTTTAGAGAGGCTTCCATCAAATGTTGGGCAGATCTTATCGAGAAATTCGATGAAAGTGACCTCAGTGCCTAATCGACTATAGACAGATCCCAATTCCACACCAATAACCCCAGCCCCGATGACAATCATTTTTTTTGGAACTTTTTCAAGGACAAGAGCCCCAGTGGATGAGAGGATCCTCTTTTCATCAATTGGTAAAAATGGAAGGGAAATCGGCTCCGATCCGGTAGCTAAAATAATATGGCGTCCATGCAGTATTTTGTCAGCAACGCGCACTTCATGCGCAGAGGCAAGTGTTCCAAGGCCAATGATGTGAGTGATCTGATTCTTTTTAAATAATCCCGCAATGCCTATGTTAAAGCTCTTGATGATTGTTTGTTTTCGAGCCATCATCTGAGTAAACTGAAGTTTGAGTGAGCCCACTTCAATTCCGTGGATAAGCGCTTCTTTTTCAATTTTTGAATAGAAGTGGGAAGATTCTAAAAGAGCCTTAGAGGGGATGCAGCCGACATTCAAACAGGTGCCGCCTAAGACAAGGGCTTTTTCGACGCAGGCCACTTTTAATCCAAGCTGCGCAGCGCGGATCGCAGCGACGTAGCCCCCTGGTCCAGAACCTATGACAATCACATCAAATTCTTCCATATTTCACAATCCCTTACCTTGACAAAGTCACATTAGACAAAAACTTTTTTTGGCGTGAAAGCCCCAGGGATCGAATAGCGCAAATGGGGTTGTATTATTCAATACTAGCCCCATTTGCGCTATTCGATCCCTGGGAGCTTTGACGCTCAAAAAAAGTCTTGTC
>CAMAVL010000011.1 GCA_945861735.1 Chlamydia trachomatis | reverse complement strand
CCGCGGATCATCGATCTTAAGTCGCCCCATATTAACAATATGGGGCGACTTAAGATCGACGATCCCCGGGGCTTTGGCGCGGTCCAAATTCCAAGTTGCTGACCGAGTTGGGTATAACAAGAAAATAGATTAGCCTAGCTAATTTATGGGCAACGGCTGTGATAGCTTTGGGGGCGCCGATTTTGCTTTTAAGTCGCCGAATCAGTAGATTCATCCAGTCTGAAAATTATAGGTAACATCATGGGATAAACTCTTGACTCTCCTCAACCCCTAGTTATATAGAAGGTCTAACGTTGATAAAAACAAAGTAATTATTCTCATCTTAAAAATAGGCCATAGAGGTCACATTTACGATTAACCTTGAGATCCTTGAGGACCCTGCTTAGCAGCCTCTTCCGGCGGTGGAGGCAGTGGCTGTAGATAATTTCCTTGCGGCTGCGAGGGGTATACTTCTTTCTTTGCCTGACAAGAGCGTTTCCCATCACATGCTTGAGCCGTTACAAAACTCCCTGTTGCAACATTAGAACAGAGGGAATAATCATTCCCATCCATGCAATACCAAATGACCGTATAAGGCGTTTTCGATTTCGTCCCATTATTTAGTCCCGCATTACCCTGTTGATAATTGCCGCTATAGCCATAAACATCTGTCCATGTCATTGCGTGCTGCGAATTCAAGACAAGCTCTCCCATATACGTATTATCCGATCCTCGGATCACAGCTCTAAGCGTATAGGGGCTATCATTTTTAAGCTTTAAAGACGTCGCCTCTGCGCAAGCTGTTAAAACGATAAGAGCTAAAATCCATTTAAACATAATCGCCTTCCCTTAGGGTTGTGCTTGTTGACTACCGGGCGCTGGTTTTTTTTTAGGCTTACACATCAAAGGGCCTTGGCATCCTTGAGCAAATACTTCAGCTCCTGGAGAGACGTTTGTGCAAACCCCATATTCAGATCCTTCTTGACACGTCCATATGACAGAATAGGGAGTTTGCGAACCCGAAGGATTTGGAGTTGTTGTCCCATATTCATAATCATTGCTCCATTTTTGCTGAGCTCTGGGCTGGAGAGAGTATTGCCCAAGCACAGTTCCATCCGATGCATAGAGCATGACATCAAGAATAAAGGGGCTGTCATTGACAAGTGTGACTGTATTTGCAAAAACCGCCATCTGCCAGCAAAGTAAAAAAGCCGCTAGAATTTTTTTCATTGTTTTTCTCCGATATAAGCCCATTTAAAATCAATCGAACCAAGAGAGGAGAGCACCACATCCTTTACGTCCGATTGATTCACATATAGCATGGTATAATAAAAAATGGGAATAATTGGCATCTCTTCCATTAAAATCCGTTCACTTCTTTCCAAAAGCGCAAGTCGCTTCTCTGTATGAGTGACACCCGATGATTCATTGAGAAGACGTGTATATTCCAGGTTTTCCCAGAGGGTGTTATTAGAACCCCCATTTTTATATTTAAAGACCTCTAAAAAATTAATCGGATCATTGAAATCGGCAATCCAAGACCCAGAAGCTAGCTGATAATCTCTCTTCGAGACCTTATCATAATACACTTTTCCCTCGATCCCATTTAATTCCACCCATACACCAAAAGCTTCGAACCACTGCTGCTGCAGCACTTGCATAAGCAGGTGATTGCGCTCTCCCGCAAGATATAATAAGGAGATCTTTGGCAAAGCGCCCTCCGTCATTCCCAAATCTGAGAGAGCCTCTTTAAATAAGGCGCGCGCGCCTTCTACATCTCCATCTTTAAAATAAGCACTTAGGTCCTCTTTTAAACAAGCTGGAACAAGTCCCATGGCAGGCAATTGATTGCCTTGAGTTACATGATCGACAATTTCCTGACGATTGATCGCTAATGCAAACGCCCTTCTCATTTTTGTATTGTTAAAGGGGGGCTTTTCCACGTTACTGCGCAAAAAACACGTCCCCAACATCTCTTTTGTCTGAAGTCGCTTTTCTTGCCTCAACTCTTGCAACGTATCGAGAGGTAAAATGCCAAGAGGGGATCCGATCCAATCAAGCTCCCCTTTTTCAAACATCTTGTAGGCCGTCTCTTCCTTAATCATCAGCAGCTCAATTTTTTCAAGCTCCACTTGAGACACATCCCAATACAACCCATTTTTGGTGACTACTAAGTGATCCCGATGCCGCCATTCTGCCAACTTAAACGGCCCATTTCCCACATACGATTCCACTTTTTCAGCCCATTGAGGATTGCTCTCATCCACTTTTTGATTCACCGGAAAAAATATCGGCATCGCAATCAATTCCATAAAATAAGGGATCGGATGTTCCAAACTCACCCTCAGGGTCCGATCATCAATGACCTCTATGCCAACCCTATCCAAAGAAACGGTTCCTTCCTTTACGCTTTTTGCATTTTTAATGACATAAAGCTGAAATGCGGCATCGGAGAGAAACTCAGGACTTAACACTTTTTTCCAAGCATAGGCAAAATCGGAAGCCTTAAGCACATCCCCATTGGTCCACCGCGACTCTTTTAAGTAAAACGTATAGGTTTTTTGATCTGAGGAAATGGCCACACTCTCTGCCAATGCAAGCTCAGCCTTTTCCTCTTTACTAATCCGCGTAAGTCCCTCAAATAACATCCGAGCGACCGTAAACGAGCTCAAATCCCGCGCCGTACGCGGATCCAATGACTGCGGATCATCGCTGATGTTTAAGCGGATCGTCTGACTCTTCTCGATCCTCTCATGAGATTTAGGAGAGCCGCAACCGAGCAGACTAAACAACACAACAATAATAATCCCAGCTCGCAGCATACAGCCCCTTTTTCTTTAATCTATAATTTGTATTCGATTTATATTACGAGAAAAACTTAAAATTCTAACATGCGCTACACATCAACACGTCCTACGCCCCTTTTAGACAACCCCGACTTCCATCACTCCTTTGGAGGAGAAGATGGCAATTCGATTCCGCTTACCAATGCTCTATTAAAAACTGTTGAGACTGTTGTCTTTCCAAATGAACCCTTTGAAATCGTAGGTGCAATCCCAAACTCTTCAATTGTACAAGTCACAACACCTAGCTATCCATACGAGGGAAAATTTTATACAGATCTCCGCTTTCTAGCAAAGAGAGATCCGTCTTCTGCAGAAAAAAAGATTTTGCTCCCACCCTCTGAACACATTTTAGACGAGCTAAACAAACTCATTGGCACCCGCTATATCTGGGGCGGCACCTGGCCAGAGGGGATTCCCGATCTGCTTAACTGGTATCCACCTAAACACCCCATCGAGACGCTAGGGCCCCTTCTACAAGACACCTGGATCCTAAAAGGCGTTGACTGCTCCGGCCTGCTTTACAAGGTCACCAATGGCTGTACCCCGCGCAACACCTCCTCACTCCTTCATTTCGGCAATCCCGTTTTGATCGAAGGCTTATCCATCTCAGAAATCCAAAAACATTTGCGCCCCTTAGATCTCATCGTCTGGAATGGGCATGTTATTTGCGTGCAAGACTCCCATCATACGATTGAAAGTTTGGGTGGCAAGGGCGTAATCAGAAGCGATCTAGAGACAAGGCTTTCTACTATTTGCATGACACGAAGGCCTGAAAATCAGGGGGCGATGGGTGGGGATTCGTTTGTCATCCGCAGGTTTATAGATTCGGGTTTTTTTAACAAGTAGAACACTGTCTTCTTTGAGGATGAAATTTTTCGGTTTTTAATGGAGACGATTGGCTCACTCTTTCTCCATGCCTGGCAACTCTGTTAGCAGCTCTAAGGTGCAAGAGACAAAATCCTTTCCCTTATAGAGCTGCCTAATACTTTCTCTCTCTGCCTCATACTTAGCAACGACTGGATCGTTCTCAATAAAAGACTTAAATATAGGGGTAGTAAAATTCGAAATAGTAAAAGCTCCTTCTTCAGAGCCTGAAGGTCTATTCTTACAGCTACTTTGCGATTGAAGATTTGCTGCCCAAAGCTTTTCTTTTTCAGTCCGATGCGGCTCTTTGGTGCTTCTGCCTTTCCAAGTGTAGGAGAAGGCATTTTCTTTACCAAAGCCATACAGAAGACCCCATAGAGTAGCGTATCTCCAGCCCTCTTTTCCTTCAAGCTTCCCCCAAAAATTAGAGTGCTTGTTTTCTAATTCAAATACGACTTCGAATGGATCGAAATCATACCCTACAGCCTTCCTAAATAGCTCATAATTCTCCTGAATGACAAGAGCTGTTTTTAGCACATCGACAAAGAGAATGTCATATATAGCTGTGTAGTTAGGAAATATTTCCTTCCAATCTTCTCTAGGACGTTCTTGTTTTAGTAGAAGAAATCGTTTTTTAATAGAAAAACGATGTTGTATTTTTTCCCATTTTTCCCATAGTTCTTCAATATTATAAATGAAGTCTTTGTCATTGATAAGAAGAGCCTTTTCCTCTTTTTCTAAAGGTGAAAGTTTTTTATAGAACTTCACATCTTTTTCATTACTTCTATTCAACAAGAAATAAAGATAATCTTCTCGCTTCTCTTCTCTAAGTTGTTCTTCCGGGATGTCTTGATAACAAAGAATCATTTCAGTTAAGGGTTTCGATCCTGCAAGCGTATAAATCGCGGTTTCATGCAACATAAAATAGCGAAAAAACTTCTCCAGCCAAAGATGTTCTTCATCTGTAAGCTCAAACTTCTTGGATGGCTCTGAATAGGGGGAGGAACAGGCAGTAAAAAGCATCAAAAATATCATCACGGCATAAATTATACTGGTTCTATTGCGTTGCATAGTCTCTTATCTGAATATATAGGAAATCAAGTGTAGAAGTGCCAATGGTTTTAGACAAGGTAATTTACTTGAGCCCTACTATGATCACTTGCCTTAAATTAAATAGTCCTAGAAAATTTGTTTGATTTGCAAAAGTCACCTACAATTACCCTACCCGGAGTTCACTATAATCAAGAGAAAACTTTTCAGTTTGATGATCCCTGCCTTCTTAGGAGCGATGAGTTCCTTGTACGCGGAGATGGTTCCGCTGGAAACAGCAGAACATCATTTAATCCATAAAGTCGTTGAAAATCATGAATACTGTGTGTCTGCTTTTGATGGAGACAAGATCTTCATCCGCCCAGAGAATATCGTACCTACGAGCCAGGGTCTTTTTATTAATCTAAATGGATCTGAACTTTCCCCTCTTCCTCTTCTGCAATTTAATAGGCATGGGCACTTTATAGAGGGAAGTTTTATGCGCGGTATCGAGTTAGCGGCAGCAAAAAAGGAACAAACAAAAGGTCCTTGTCCTAATTGTGATGTTAATACAGACAAGAATGGTGTTTGTAAAAACGCCATCTGCTTTTTCTATGGGATTAGGGTGCTTTAAGTCCGTAAATTCGCAAATGCCATTTTGGGGATGAATTTTCGTGAGAAATTGGATAATATCACCTCCTAAAAATACAAATTTTTTAAAAAAATGTTTTTTAGACTACCCCAATACCTTTTTTTTACATCTCTTTTTTTAATAAGTTGTTCTAAGGAACATGCAAAAAAAAATTCTTCTCCGGAAATTTCTCCCATTTCTATTACGCTTTCAGAGGAAGAGCGACAATGGATGGATAAGTTTTTCAATGATCTTCTTTTAGAAAGCCCTGCGATGTATACGATTTTTGGGACCAAACCCATATCCGGAATAACTATCATTTCCGCCTCTGAAGAGGAATGGATAGAATCCACTAAGATGCATTGGCAAAATGCGGAAGAAAAAGAAAAAAATAAGATTATACAAGGCACGCTAGAACAATGTCGAGAATGTGACTTAGCTGTAAATTGGGAAAAATGGATCGCATGGAAAAAAAACCACCCAGAATCTCCATTTCTATTTGTAAAACATCCAACCGACAGCAAAAACCTTTTCAATGCTTATGTGATTAATGCTCGAGAGGTCGTATGCGCAATGCAGAAATATTACTCTCTCTTCGCACATGAATTAGGAAGAGACTTTGATCCATTAACAGAAACTCTAGATTTTGAAAATCCTGACTCCCTATTCTGGAATGCTATTTTTAAAAACCATTTATTGCAGGGAATTTTGTATGGGTTTGGAGAGAAAAACTCTTACCTCTTCAACCAAGAAACTCAACTAGCAGAGAGTGAAAAATGTCCATCCGGTACCCCTGCTAACCATCTCATAAAAGAAGAGGAAACCTCCAGCATTGAAACAATTAGACTGCCTACTTTTAGGTCTTATGCCCTACCGCTTGAAAAGGATCCGGTTATCGCCAAGTATAAAAAAGAAAGGGACCTTATTCGAACTAAATTAAAGGAGAAAAACTTAACTGTCGAATGCATTAATACAATGTTTGAGACAAAAAATTAAATATCCCATTGCTCATCTATAGGACTAATGATATCGCTCTTGAAATGGACTGTTCCATGCAGTTTTCCAAAGTTTTTATCTTTTTTTTCAGAATTGCCTTCCGCACTCAACAGACATCGGACCCTCTCCCTCCCTCCTTCTACAATCTCAAAAGCAGCATAGAGGGGAATAGAAACAACCTTTTCAAATGTGCTTCTCTCTGCAAGTGAAATTTTAATCCCATAAGGGCTCTTTGGATGAGATGAGAGAAAAGAATGCAAGCTTTTTAAAGTGGATCCTTTTCCCGCCTTTACTTCGATTGGAATGATTTCACCTTTAATAACGGATACATAATCGACTTCAGCCTCGCTTCCCCTGGATTCCCTTTGCCAATAAAAAAGAGAATGCCTTGCATCTGGAGAAGAATAAGCCATCAGCTCCTGGCCTATGAAACTTTCAACCAATTCACCCTGATTAATAAATGCGTCTCCAGGCTTTAAAAACCACCCTTTAATATCTAATCCTAATAACTGCTGCGTAATGGCAACATCGAAAAGCATCACTTTATATTTTTCTAAATCAGCCTGAGCGCCTATTGGAATTCCCTGGCAGGAAGTGTGATAAATCATATGAATGATATGCGCTTTTTCCATCAACTCAAGACATGGAGCCAATTCTCTTTTTCGATACTCTCCAATACCTTGAAATTTGAATTTTTTTCCAACTTGCAATGGGACATGTTGCAAAAGCAAATTAAGATATTTCAGCTGACTTTTTTTGGCATACTTTTCAAAATCTTGCCGATAAGCATTAACAATTGAACTTAAACTTTCTTTTACTTCTAGAGGCTGTTCTGTTGACACCCAATTTGCAACGACTTCGGGAAGCCCCCCAATCGCAAAATATTCCGAGAGAAATCTGACTGCATTATCTTGGACAACCTTTGATAAAGAAGTCTGTTCATAAATGGCTTCTAATAAAAGCGTTTGCCCTCTTGCTACTAAAAACTCCGCAAAACTTACTGGGTATATAGTCAATGTCTGTACCCGTCCAACAGGTAGTCCGATCTGTTCTATTGCAAATTCAAGAAGCGATCCGGCCCCTATAATGTGAAGCTCTGGCATCTCTTCATAAAAGTAACGAAGGCTTAACATCGCCTGTGGGCAGACTTGAATTTCGTCAAAAAAAAGAAGTGTTTCTCCAGGTCGAATGGGGGCCCCTCTATCCACTGAAAGATCCCGAAGGATTCTGACGGGATCGAGATTTCTCTCAAAAATCGAGTGCAGCTCCGCCCGTTTTTCGAGGTTAATTTCATAAAAATCAATATAGGATTTCCCTAATTTCCTTACAGAAAAGGTTTTTCCTACCTGTCTTGCCCCTCTAAGAATTAGAGACTTTCTGCCATTTGATTTTTTCCAGTTCTTAAGTTCTTGATCTATAAGTCTTTTCATGATTTTTGGCTCTTTTTCAGACATATATTATCTCATTTTTGGCGAAAAATCAAGGACCTTTTTATTTGATTTTGGTTTTTTTTCAGACATGCGCCTCAATTCCAGCTAAAAACTGGCTAATCGCTCGTTCAACTCTATAAATGCGTTTAAGTTCCGGAATCCGCTCTGCCATAAACTCTGCCAGCTCAAGACCTCGCAAGGGAAAGTGATAGAGATCTAGAAAAGTCAGTAGAACGGGAGAGACATTGAGTCCTTTACGAAGGCCTCTTTCAGCCTGAATCAAGCTCTTATAATAAGGCTCAATGAGTAACACTTCATAGCCCCTTTCCTGAGGCTCTAGGTCGAGCACCTCTTCGAGCTTCCCTCTAATACCCGGCTCTAGCAGGTAGAGTTCAATCGTGTTCAAATTAGTATTTTTAAATCCATGCGCCTCTGCAGCAGAGTGAAGTGCTAAAGCTGTTTTTGACTGGAGATCAGACTTCTTAAGAATTTTTAGAATCTCTTCTTTATTTTGGAAGCTTGAGCGATAGGTCCACATTTTGCATTTCTTGATGACGCTATAATGCTCAAGCCACCCTTTCAGCAAGTGCTTAGGTTTTTTCAAAGAAAAACGCTTAGCTGTCCTCACCCCTTCTGTTTCAAGCAGCCCATGTAGCACGAGTGTTCCAAACACCTTTTGCACAAGCCCCACGCTTACCTGGCCTTCCAAGGCAACCTCTCTCAATGAAAAATACTTCTTATCTATCCCAATTCTAAGCAGCCAATCGAGCACAACAGATGATTTATCCGCATAAATATTACCTTCTGTAAAGGACTCAGCAGAACTTAGCAAAAACTGACCCTTCATACTGTTCACTCTCCAGAGCTGTTCATTACAGTACACTGTTCATTATTTATTGAACAGTGTCTACAAGAGATTACCTAAACTCATCGATCAGATTAGCCACAAGCGCGCTCCATCCCGTTTGGTGGGAAGCGCCGAGGCCTTTGCCTGTATCGGGATTGTAATGCTCATAGAAGTGGATATACGCATTCCAGTGAGGATCCTTAGCAAAGGGGAAGTTGGGATCCCAGTAGGGGCGCCAGCCATGCGAATTTTTCTTAAATAGATTCATCAGCCGCTCGGCAAAAGAATGCGCCATTTGATCCATATCGACCCCAACTTCCCCTGGGGCTACAATCTTAAACTCATCTTTGCAGACTTTTGCCAAATTCTTCAAAGTGTCAATTAGCAAATAATTCGTCGGCATCCAAATAGGCCCTCGCCAATTGGAATTGCCCCCCTTAATTTTTTCAATCGATTCCGCAGGCTCATAGCTGATCTTCGCATCTTGAAAGACAAACGGATGATCTAGATGATATTTAGAAAGACTTCTCAACCCAAACTCCGCTCGAAATTCAGCAGGATCCCATACGTATTCCAATACACTCGTTAAATGATCCCCATTCATTAAAGTCAGAACATAGTGGGTTTTGTCTCCATTTTTAATCGGAATAATACACTGAGAAACCAAATCTTGCCGGTTGCGCAAAAACCAAAAGAAATTTCTCTTAAATTCAGGAAAAGCGGCAATTTCATCCTCTTCTAAAAGCTCCGAGGCATATAGAGGAATAATTCCCACCATCGAACGCACTCGAAACTTATCGAATTTTCCATTTGGATAGGTCAGAACGTCATAGAAAAAGCCATCGCTCTCACTCCAAAGCTCATAATTTTGATCCCCCCGCTTTTTCATCGCATGGCCAATGTAGACATAATGCTCAAAAAACTTTGTCATAAGCGACTCATACGCCCGATTTTCTTTCGCAAGCTCAAGAGCCACTCGCATCAGAGTCAAACAAAAATTTGCCATCCAGCCTGTGCCATCCGACTGCTGCAGCTTGATCCCATCCGCTAGTTTCTTGGAGCGATCAAGGACGCTAATATTATCCATCCCCAAAAAACCACCTTCAAACACGTTATTTCCAGAGCTATCGACCTTATTGACCCACCAAGAGAAATTCATCAATAACTTATGAAAACACTTTTCCAAAAACTCCCGATCGCCCTTGCCCTTCTGTTTTTTTTCCATCTGATAGAGGCGCAAAAGAGCCCAAGATTGAACCGGCGGATTTAAATCAGAAAATTCCCACTCATAAGCTGGGATTTGACCGTTTGGATGTTGAAATTGATCAAAAAGCAACAACCAAAACTGCTCCTTGGCGCATTCCATATCAACCAGCCCCATTGTCAGACAATGAAACGTATGATCCCACGCCGCAAACCAAGGGTATTCCCATTTATCCGGCATCAATAATACACGCATTGAATTCAAATGATGCCAGTGGTAATTGCGAATATGCAACCGAGAAGCTGGAGGAGGAGCCTTGGGATTATCCCCATTTAACCAGAGATTCACATCCAAAAGATAAATCTGCTTACTCCAAATCAATCCCGCAAAGGCCTGTCGCTGGATCATTTTTTCTTCATCCGTTGCTTTTTCAGGATGAACTCCTGCATAAAAGGCATCTGCTTCTGCTTTACGCAATTGAATTGTTTTTTCCACATCCTCTAACGGCTTTTTCATCTCCCGATCAGTGAGACGAAAATACAACACAACCGATTCCTTTGCCGGAATCATCAATGAATAGTGCACCCCCGCTTTCGATCCATTTTTTTTTGGATTTACAGATTGCGCCTGATGGATGATTTTCTGATGAAACCCATCTTTATAAAAGCCCTTTTTCTTCCCCTTCGTCTCATTTTCTGTAAAGAGAAGCTCCCCCCCTTCCGATCCATACAGATACCGCTTGCCTAACTTGTACTCTGGAGTCACATTAGCAGGAGGGAGCATCATCCCTTCATCCGCAATTAAAGATACCGCTTCATTCCCTGGCACAATACTCGGCCTTGGAAGCGGAGCCTCTCCCCATGACCACTGATTACGAAACCATAGTTGCGGCAATATATGTAATGGAGCCGCTTCATCGCCCCGATTAAACGCCTCAATCTTAATACAAATATCCTCTGGCGATGCCTTGGCATATTCAATAAAAACATCAAAATACTTCTGATTATCAAACAGCCCTGTGTCAATCAATTCATATTCAGCATCCTTTGCCGATCTTTTCTGATTTTCCTCTCTTAACTTACTGTATGGAAATTCTCCTTGTGGATACTTATAGAGATACTTCATATAAGATTGCGTCGGCGTTGCATCCAAATAATAATAGTACTCCTTCACATCCTCTCCATGATTTCCCTCTGGAGAATTCAGACCAAAAAGCCGCTCCTTTAAAATTGGATCCTTCCCATTCCAAAAGGCAGGGGAGAACAACAATACCTGGTAGCGATCACATAATCCTGCAATCCCATCATCCCCCCAGCGATACGCCTTGCCATTAGCAAGGTCAAACGGAAAGTAATTCCAAGCATCCCCGTTATCACTATAATCCTCACGCACAGTTCCCCAAGCGCGCTCCGATACATAGTTTCCCCACCTCTGCCATTGAGGAATGGCCCCATCCCCTTTGTCCAAAAGCCGCTTATCTTCCTTAGAATTTCTGTTGAGCATACAGCATCGCTCCCATTAAAGCCGTGTTATCATTCAAAACCACTTTAACAGGAATTTTCTCCATTAAAGAGCGAAAACGCCCCTTATCCACAAAGCTCTTCATAAAGGTTCCCGTCTTCAAAAAATCCACAATTTTCGGAGGAATCCCACCACCAACATAGACCCCACCGACGCTCAACATTTTAAGTGCAAGGTTCCCCGCCTCTCCTCCTAAAATCGATACAAAAAGATCTATTGTCCGCATACACACAGGGCATTCCTTCTTAATTGCCTTGTCCCGAATCAACCGCTGCGGCTCCTTTTGCTCTTCCAAAATTTTCTGCGTTAAAATCCCTTCCAATCCCTTTACGTCCACAAAAAATCGATAAATCTGATAAATCCCCGACCCCGACAACACATGCTCAAAAGAAACATGCTCATGCGTTTTTTTTAAATAGCGCCACAGCTCAATTTCTTCCTCATTTTGAGACGCAAAACCACTATGGCCCCCTTCAGACGAGAAAGGAAAGTGACTTTTCCCATTCCAATACAGCCCCGCTTCCCCAAGACCCGTCCCTGGAGAAATCAACGCTGCATTTCCTTCCATTTTCACACCCTCATTCAACACAAAAAATGCATCGTCGCCCAAACACCGCAAACCCCAAGCATTCGCTTCCAGGTCATTAATCAAAAACACATGCGATGTCTGAATTTGCTGTCTTAACAACTCCGCATCGATCACCCACGGCAAATTCGTCGTACTACATCGCTCATTTAAAATTGGCCCCGCAATCCCAAAACATGCCCGATCAATTTTAATCCCCGATAGAGGTCTTAAAAACTCCGTTAACAAAATCGAAAAATCAGCAAATTCCTTCGCAGAAAAGATCTTCTGAGCCACCACCCTCTTCACATCACCATCCTCAAATAAGGCCAAATGCACCTTTGTGCCCCCGATGTCCCCAGATAAAATCATAATTCCTCCGTTTCAATCTCTTCCGTGTATAACTAAAGAGCTTTTTAAGCAATCGTTCTGTACAGACTTATTCCCAATCGCTATACTCACAATAAAATAAACCCTAAAACCCCTAAGAGGTCTTATGTCCGATCCCGCCAAGAAAAAAGCACTAGAGCTTGCCATCGCCCAGATTGAAAAACAATTTGGTGAAGGCTCTATTATGACCTTAGGCAAACACTCCGCCTCACACGAAATTGCAGTCATTAAAACAGGCGCCATCGTCCTTGATATTGCCCTTGGAATTGGTGGCATTCCCCGAGGACGCATCGTCGAGATTTACGGTCCCGAATCCTCCGGTAAGTCAACACTCGCGACCCACATCGTCGCAAATGCACAGAAAAACGGAGGCCTTGCAGCCTATATCGACGCCGAGCATGCTCTAGACCCAGGTTATGCCGCAAAAATTGGTGTCAACCTCGAAGAGCTTCTCATCTCCCAACCCGATTGTGGAGAAGACGCCCTCAACATCGCCGAAACGCTCGCCCGTTCCAACGCCATTGACGTTATTGTCATCGACTCCGTAGCCGCCCTCGTTCCCAAAAACGAACTCGAAGGAGAAATCGGCGATTCCTTCATGGGACTCCAAGCGCGCATGATGTCTCAAGCGCTCCGCAAGCTCACAGCATCTCTAGCAAAAAGCAACACCTGCGCGATTTTCATCAACCAAATCCGAGAAAAAATCGGCGTCGTATTCGGCAATCCCGAAACGACCACCGGTGGTAAAGCCCTCAAATTCTACGCCTCCATCCGCCTCGATATCCGCCGCATCGGTGGAATCAAATCCCCCGACGGCGCCGAAATCGGAAACCGCGTCAAAGTAAAAGTTGTAAAAAATAAAATGGCACCCCCCTTTCAAATCGCAGAATTTGACATCCTCTTCAACGAAGGGATCTCCCGCATTGGATCCATTCTCGATCTCGGTGTAGAGATTGGTATCATTGAGAAAAAAGGCACTTGGTTTAGTTGCAACGGCACACGCCTTGGTCAAGGCCGAGAAGCTGCCCGCGAAGAGCTAAAAAAGAACCCAAAACTTGTCGATGAGATTGAAAAAGCCATCTACAAGCATGTTGCCGAGAAAAAAATCGTCTCCATCAAAGAACTCCCGACAGCTACAGAGGCTGCCGACGAACTCGTCGAGCTTTAATATTGCTGAAAGGCGGTAGGATACTACCGCCTTTTATAGACTTATTTCCCACATTAATCTAACATCATTAATAAAAAATCAGGTCATCTGTGAGCCGATTTACATTAGCAATTAACGATATCAAAAGAGCTACCCTTCAATACCAGCTCTGGTGGCATCTTGGCGAAGTTGAAATTAAACAACGCTATCGCAGATCCGTTCTGGGCCCCTGGTGGATCACAATTAGCATGATGATTTTCATTTCCGCAATGGGAATTGTTTTTAGCCGCCTCTTCCATCAAGAAATCAAACAATACATCCCTTACTTCACAGCAGGCTTTCTCTTTTGGACATTTCTATCGACCAGCATCACCGAAGCCTCTGAAATCTTTCGATCTAACGGGGGATTCATCAAGCAAATTAATCTACCCCATTCCCTATACGTCTATAAACACCTCACACGACAAATTATCTGCCTACTCCACAACTCTGTCGTCTACCTCATTGCCTGCGTCGCCTTTCAGCTTAACCCTGGCCCCTTATTACTGATGATCATTCCAGGATTTATCCTCTTTCTCATTAATATCTATTGGATTTCATTTTTAGTTGCCATGATCTGCACAAGATACCGCGATATGGTCCCAATCATTAATAGCTGCGTACAAATTGCCTTTTTTATCACTCCAATCTCTTGGACCTCCAACCTACTCGGTCAAACATCTTTAATTCTGAAACTTAATCCCCTGGTCTATTTGTTAGATATCGTTCGCTCGCCATTTCTCGGAACGATGCCAGCAACAATTAGCTGGATTGTCACAATGGCGCTCGCACTTACTGGGTGCTTATGCACATTTCTCTTGTTTTCTCGAACACGCTCTCGCATTGCATTTTGGGTGAATTAACTTATGACAACAATTGAACTGAAAAATCTTTCCCTTTCCTATCCAATCTATGGCACCAATGCCATGTCTTTTAAAACGACTCTCGTAAATATCGCAACAGGTGGACGACTTAACAAAGAAACAGGCTCCGTTTCAGTTGAAGCATTAAAAGATGTGAGTTTTCGGCTGGAAAAGGGGGATCGGCTAGCACTCATTGGCCATAATGGAGCTGGAAAATCCACACTCCTCAGAGTGCTTGCACAAGTATATGAGCCTACACAAGGTCATATTCACATCAAAGGCCGTACTAATAGCCTCTTTGATCTCATGCTTGGTGTAGACCCTGAACTAAATGGATATGAAAATATTCTTTTAAGAGGACGCATCGCTGGCCTTTCAAAAAAAGAAGCTCAGAAAATCATTTCTTCCGTTGAAGAATTTGCAGATCTTGGCGACTTCATGAAAATGCCTATTAAAACATATTCCTCGGGGATGCAGGTTCGTTTAGGCTTTGGAATCATGACCAGTATCTTTTCTGAAATTCTACTCATTGATGAAATCATTAATGTAGGCGATGCTCAGTTTATAAAAAAAGCAAAAGAAAGGATAAAAAATTTAGTGCATCAAGCTGACATCCTCGTTCTCTCCACCCATGACACCAATACAGTAAGAGAATTCTGCAATAAAGCATTATGGCTCGAACACGGTGTTGTGAAGTGCATAGGCAACGTCGAAGATGTCCTCAATATGTATAACTCAAAATATAACGCGCCGCTATAAAGACTGCGCATTACTCAACGCATACTGCACTAAGATTTGACACATCTTCTCAAAAGAAGGGGTTAATAACTTCAATTCCTCTAAATCCTTTTGCAAATGGCGCATTTCCTCATCAAAAAAGAGTAAAGCCCTCTCTTTTCCAATCACCCGAGAAATACTAATCTCCCTTTGCTTCTTTTCATCCTGCAACATGTCACCTAAATCATCTGCCGTCTGAAAAGCCATTCCAAAATGGTAAGCAGCTCTCTTCACCTGATCCAGTTTATTTAAATCGCCACCACCAAACACCCAACCTAATACAAAAGAAACTTCAAATAAGGTTACCGTTTTCTTATAAATGACACTCTTAACCGTTTCCAAACTGTGGTTAGGTGGGAAAAGATCCAGAAATTGCCCTCCCGTTGCCCCTACAATCCCAGAACAGTGCGTCGCACTCTCCAAGGCCACCACACAACAACGATCGCTAAAATGAGCCATTGGAAGGCCAGATTCACGCATCACCCTCGCGTTGCAATGAATCTTTTCAAATCCAGCCGTAATCAATGCATAACTTGCCAAGAGAGCAACCGTCTCCCCATATGCCTTATGCAATGAAGGCTTATCCCGTCTTTCATCATCGTTATCCATGCATGGAAGATCATCTGCGATCAAAGATGCTGTATGAAAAAATTCCACAGATAGCGCTGCTTCATACACATTCAAGCCATGCCCCAAAGCTTCTGCAATTAATAACACAATCAAAGGCCGAAATCGCTTGCCACTATTAGTAAGCGCATATTCACAAGCATCCCGCAATTTTGTCTTTTCCCCAAAAGAGGTGATACTCTTTGCAATTTCCTGTTCAATTTTATCCCGATGAAAGAAAAAATGAGATGCCCCACTTTTATTCAAATCAACCGCATTTTTTTTCAACACTTCTAGTACAGACATCATCACTCCACAATATTTTTAAGCCCAGGTTTCACTTTTCCATTTTTAGGAACATATCCATGCACATTTAAACAGGGATAACATATCGAATTTTTACCAAGAAGGGTTCCTGGATCCGTCACACAATTGCATCCAATTTGAGCCCCATCGCCTACAACGGCTCCCAACTTCTTCAATCCTGTCTCAATACGTTTCCCATCTATAAACACAACTACATTTTCATGATCTAATCGTAAATTCGCGCATTTGACACCAGCCCCCAAATTCACCCCATTGCCAATGATTGAATCTCCCACATAGTTAAAGTGAGCGGCCATCGCATCATCTAAAAAAATTGAGTGTTTTACCTCTGTATCATGGCCAATCACACAACGATCTCCAGTAATCACATCCCCACGAATGTAAGCACCCTGCCGAATATGACAATTCTTTCCTATAATGCAAGGCCCTTGAATCAGAACTCCAGGCTCAATAACTGTCCCAGCTCCAATAGAAATCTGTTCTGGGTTAACTAAATAGACGCCCTCTAGAACATCAACTTCAATCACACCTAAAACACTAGAAGTTAAGTACTTATTCAAATTTCTTAACGCATCAAAAACATCTTTTCCTTCACAAAAAAGAGCCTTATGGGCAAAAGAATCCAAAGAAAAAAACTCTTGAGCTGCTAAAAAATTTGTCATATTTTCCTCGACCGAAGTTCATGAGCTTTCATTTTATAGAATTTGCCACTTATTTAGAGAGAAATTTTTCTAACCCACTCTTTAAATGACTATAGGTATATATATAATAATCTTCGTATTCTTAAGGTGTGGAGATGTTGATAACTTAACTTTTTCGATAGAGAAATAGGGCTGTTCATGAGTTGTCTGTAGACTGATCATAAGATAGGGGTTGTGAACGATCTACAAATCGTGAACAAGTTTACGTTGTGCATATCAACAGACTTTTCCACATAAGGACTAAAATGAATCGTAAGGCATCAACAGATATTCTAATTATTGGAGCTGGCATCATTGGTTTGGCTACAGCTCCCTTATCTCAAAATTTCTATTTTAGAAAAAGAACTTAAGAACGGAATGTATCAATCCACTCGCAATAGCAGAGTGATTCATTCGGGTGTTTATTATAAATCTGAATCTTTAAAGGCACGAAATTGCCTCGAAACTTCTACAGGTCTTTTAAAGTCGTCTTGGAAGCGGATAATATCATCCTCTCCTGTATATGTTCCACATTGCACTTCGATGATAACTAATGTCTCAGGGCCAGGATTTTCTATGCGATGTATTTCTCCAAGAGGGATGAATATCGACTGATTGGGATAGAGGAGTGTTTGGGCCTCGCCAACTGTAACAAGTGCGGTTCCAGACACAACGACCCAGTGTTCGCTGCGGTAGCGATGTTTTTGCAGAGAAAGCCGTTTATCTGGTTCTACTGTAAGTCTTTTGACCTTCCAGCCGTCAAATGTTTCTAAAACTGTAAAGGAGCCCCAAGGACGCGTTTCTTCAACATGTGCTTTTTGAAGATGCTCTGTAGCTTCATCTAACTGATTGACAACATTTCTCACTTTTTGAGCGCTTCCAACTTTGGAGATGAGTAGGGCATCTGGAGTATCTATGATGATTAAATTTTCAACATCGATCGTTGCAATGAGTCGATCTTTTCCGATGATTAGGTTGTCCTTAGAGTCGATATTAATATGATGCGCATTTCCTGCATTGCCACTTGGATCTTTTGGTAGATGCTTAAAGAGGGAATCAAAACTTCCTACATCCGACCATGCAAAATTTCCGCGTACCATTTTTAAGTCGGTTATTTTTTCAAAAAGGGCGTAATCAATGCTTGTGGATGGAATTTTTTCCATTTCTTCTAGTGGTAGAT
>CAMAVL010000010.1 GCA_945861735.1 Chlamydia trachomatis | reverse complement strand
ACCTGCGCGAAAGCTCCCGCGGATCGTCGATCATAAGTCGCAAAATATTAACAATATAGGGCGACTTATGATCGGCGATCCTCGGGGCTTTGGCGCGGTCCAAATTCCAAGTTTCAGGCCGACTGCAGTATATACTGTGGGGCGTTATTCCTTGCGAGCCCTTAAGGATACCACTGGTGATTTGGATCATCTTCGTAGATGAGATGGTAGGCTGGTGCCTTTTCCTGTTTCATATATTTCCCCACAACCTTCCCATCCACAACGATGATAAAATAGTGATTCTCGGTCACGAGACTATTTCCCATCGTGATCCGTTCAATATATTCATACTCTTTAACTCCACCGCTTTTGAAGTGGATGTCATACGGCGTTCCAATCTGGGATTCTAATGTGGCCACAGGAGTTCCTGTCTGAACAGTGTCATACTCACTTTGCGTCATCAGTGACGCTCTAGATGAACACGCGCAACACACAATTAAGCCGATAATAATAAAAGGTTTCATATGCCCTCTTCTTTGGTGGATTTCAACTGCTGCCACACATGTCCTTGAATCAAGGTTCTAAACTGATCACTCGTCGCATATTCTGCGCGCATTGTATAGTTTTGATCTTCTTGCAACTCGTAAAACTCGAAGCCCTCAAATCCAATCTCTTCAATGCGAAATTCCCAAGCGATCACTTTTTCATTAATAAGCCCCTTTCCCTCGATTCTTCCTAGTGCTTGATTTTCAAGTTCAATTTTAAATTCCCCATTACTAAGGGCATAAATAGAAAATTGATTATGCATGACGTCGGAGAGTCCCTTGACCTGGATCTCTTGAACACAGGCAATACGCCCTTCTTCATCGGGGCTGCTAATGTTCCAGCGGGTAAAAAAGGCAAGCTCTTCCGCAACCATATCTAGCTGAATTTTACCTTGTCCAAGCCAGCAACTAGGAGTGAGAATAAATGGGTGTTTATATGTCATCAGAACATAAACCTTCTGCTATAAATGCTTTGTAAAATGCCTAAAGCTGCCATCGTCGAAAGGACTGATGAACCACCATAGGTGATTAACATTAATGGTACACCAGTTATCGGCAAAAAGCCACACATCATTCCCATATTCACAATCATATGCATGGCAAGGTACGTGGTGATCCCGGCCGACAGGAGGCGCCCGAACTGGTCCTTGGCAAGGGCTGTCACCTGAAAACTAAAATAGATTAAACCGAAAAAAAAGAGGAGTAAGAAAAAAACACCCACGAGGCCGAACTCTTCGCTATAAGCTGCAAACACCGAATCTGTATGGGCTGCAGGGAGCCATTGCCTGCCTGTAAATTCCGATTTATGCCATCCACTGCCCGTTAGGCCACCTAGGGCAATGGCCGTTTGAGAGGCCTTTTGGTGATAGGTATTGGGGTTAAGCCTCTCATACTGATACTCTTTAATGACGGTCGTTGCATAGGGACGAAATTCTTCGTGAGGGATAAAACCTAAAAACATCATACTAATAAAAACAACTCCACAGACAGCCCCTGCACTCATCGTATAAATAATTTTTTTACTGATTCCTCCAAAATAAAACATCACCAAAGCAATCGGAAACAGAATGAGGGCGGTTCCGAGATCAGGCTGTTTTAAAATAAGGATAAAAGGGATAAGGACAATGAGAATGGCTTTAAAAGTCGCTCGTTTACGGGAAATTTCATCGGCCTTATTTTCTAAAAAAAGACTTAAACTCATGACGACGATGAGTTTTGCATACTCAGATGGCTGAAAGGCGAAATTAAACCCTGGGATTTTGTACCAACGGTGAACATTTTGAATAGTTGGGGTAAAAAACAAACCGATCAGAACAAAGATCATCCCTACGTATAACACCCAGGTATACTTTTTGAGCTTGCGGTAATCTAACCCGACAAAACAGAAATAGACGACCCACCCCATTCCAAACCAGCGGATCTGACTTTTTGCAAGAGGCGTAAACAAGCTCTCCTCCATTCCATCCGCTCCATCGGGCGTGGTTGCAGAAATAACAAGCACGCTAATCAGCATTAATAGCAACAGAATGGGAATGGTGCGAAAATCTATGTGACGCAAATACCTATGATCCCACATACTTTAGAAAACCCTCTTTATAAGCTAACGATGCCTGCTTTTAAAAATATTTACTACATTCATTTTGACTCGATCGACTCAACAAATACGTGGACGAAAAATCACGCCCATACGTTAGATCCCCAAAAAATCACGTGCATTACAGCCCTTGAACAAACAGCTGGACGGGGACGCGGCGCACATAAGTGGATCTCTCCAAAGGGAGAAAACATCTATGCCTCAATCTATTTTACTATTCCTCTCCACTCGCCCTACATTGTAAATCTTGCTCAAATCGCCAGCCTTTCGTGTGCTCGCCTGTTAAAACTTGAAGGGCTTCATCCTCAGATTAAATGGCCAAACGACATTTTGGTCGATGGAAAAAAAATAGCTGGCACTCTTGTTGAAACCGTAAGCTTTGAAGACAAAATAGGAATTGTGTTGGGGATTGGAATTAACGTCAACATGTCTCAAGAACATTTGGATGCAATCGATCAACCAGCAACCTCTCTTGCCGCTTTAACGCATTGTTCTTGGGATAAAGATGCAATTTTAAGTCTATTCTTAAAAGAATTTCTCGTGAATTTGGAGTGTCTGAAGACAGAAGGATTTGCTTATTTTATTTCTGACTACGAAGCCATGTTAGCCTATAAGGGAGAGAAGATCACCTGCTCAGATCAGGGAAAAACAATTGAAGGAATTTGCCTCTCAATTGATTCTTTAGGACGGCTCCATATTGAGCTTCCATCGGGGGAGATTCTGAAACTCTACTCAGGGACTGTAAGGAAATAAATTTTACAGTTCTATAGGAAAAAATCGAGCTCAGGAGAGATCGCCTCTCTGCAATGAAGCGATATCGGGGATTACAACGAGATCAGGATCGACTTTAGAGCGCAAAACCTGTCCTATTGCATCAAGCGTTGCGCCCGTTGCGGAATAGCACGATGTACACGCTCCTTCATACGCAATAATGAGCTCATTTTCATTGACGAGATTAACGACTCGAACTCCTCCCGCATCTAATTCAATATACGGGCGAATATCCACTGCGATCACGTCTTCAATGACTCTTAATTTTTGATCGACGCTGAGTTCTTTCCAGCCTGGATATGTGCCCGTTTCTGTGTCTGTCTTTGCTCGGATTGGCGTTGGCACATAACTTTCTATAAACGCAATATCAAAACACTTTTCCGCTGCATTTTCAATAGCGCCTAAAACGAGATTGACATGCCCAAATGTTTCCGATGGAAATGCAAAATTCCCCTCTTTATCGCGCGCTCCCTTATCAATTGTTTCTGCGGAGAAATGGCGCGCCTGATCATAATTTTTACGGATGAGTAACTCACAAGCAACTTCTGCAGCGCCAATGAGCGCCGACTGTCCGAAAACTTGAAATTTAGCATCTGCAATCACACCATCACTTTCATCGACAAGCCAATAGAGAGTGATACAATTACCCTCTTCATATACCCCTTCTTGCCCAGTTACCAGGCGCATGTTGCGCATTGTTGCCTCTTCTACAGTAAAAGATCCCGCATGAAAGGGTTTTTCAATTTTCTGCGCGAGCTTCTTAGAGTAGCGCACCCAAGGGGAAGAGGCTGAAAACTTGCGATGGCTCATCGAAGAACTCCTCTGGAATAACTTTTAAGCTCTTGCACACATGCGACGATCGTTTTAATCGCATAATCGATCTCTTCCTCTGTCGTTTCAAAGGAGAGACTAAAACTTAAAGCACACTGTGCGAGGATCTCATCCACTCCAGAAGCCACGAGAACGTGAGAAAGCTTTTGAGAATGACCGCCTCCTTGCGTTGCATAGACCCCTTTGCGATGAAGACGATAGAGAAGCGCATCACTAATGACCCCCGGAAAACCGATCGCTGTGCAATTGGGCAACCGATTGACCTCTTTAAAAAAAACAATCGCATCCTCAATCCCATTCACGATCCCTTTCTCTAGTTTATCGCGCAATCTAGCTGTTTCTAGGTTAAGATGATCAAAATGGTTGCTACTCTCTTCTACCGCTTTTGCAATAGCGTGAATTCCTGGAATATTTTCACCCGCTTCTCCTGCGACCAAAGGATGAAAGCTAATATCTGATTTTTTAACGAGCAATCCTCCAGTTCCCTTGGGCGCATGGATGAGCCTGCCTTCAAAGGAGAGAAAATCGATAGAGAGATCTGAAAAACGAAAAGATGTTTTGCCAATCATATAACTGGCATCGACATGCAATCGGACCTGATGTTTACGGCATACAGCAGCTAGATCTTCGATGGGATGAATAACTCCTGTTAATCCATTCGCCCAAGATAGAGAAACTAAAGAAGTTTCTGGTAAAATGGACTGCTCAAGAAGTTCTTTCGTGATCTGCCCCTGCGCATTAACGGGTAAAATCCGTTCGATGCAGCCGAGTGTCTCCAGTCGTTTGATCGACATTAAAATAGGCGCTTCTTCGATATTTGTTGTAATGATGTGATTCTGACTTGTTTTGAGGACGTAATCGAGATAATGGGATAAAAACACAGAATTAATCGCTTCCGCGCCACTACTACAAAAATAAAACTGATCCTCCTGATCAGCACCGAGCTCTTGATGAAGGCTCTCAATGTCTTTTTTTAGATAGAAAAGTAACTCTTGCCCCATCTGATGGAAGGCCGTTGTATCTCCCCAATGTTCGTTATAAAACGGAAGGATCCCTTCTATGACAGAGGTTAGGGGGCGTGTGGCCGTATGATGATCAAGATAGATCCGAGTCATTTTTTCTCCCATTTATCATAAGAGAAGTTATATACAATAGGCTCTCCTGTTGGGATCTCTAGTCCAACCACCTGTTCCTGACTTAACGACTCGAGATACATGATGATCGCTCTTAACGAATTGCCATGAGCTGAAATAAAGACATTTTGCCCCGCATTGAGATAGGGCATAATCACCCTCTTAAAATAGGGAAGAGCGCGCGCTGCTGTCATCTCTAAACTCTCTCCCTCAGGCGGCGCTCCATCATAACTTCGACGCCATTTCTGAACTTGAGACGCACCAAATCTCTCGATTGTCTCTTGTTTATTTAACCCCTGCAATTTTCCATACATCCGTTCGTTAAGCTCCCATGCCGCAATAACTGGAATACAATTCTCTTCTGCAATCTTATTATAAATGTGTGCCCAATTTTCCAGCTTTCCCTCACCTTGATGTTGAATACAGGGAATTTTTCCACTGGAGTGAGCAATCATCGCTAACATCGCCGTCATCTGAGCGCGGATCAAAGAGGATACAAAAATGACATCGATCGGCAGATGAGCGATCTTCTTTCCAGCCTCCAAAGACTCTTGCACTCCTAATTGACTCAAGGGGATATCCACCCAGCCGGTAAATTGGTTGAGGCGGTTCCATTCAGATTGCCCATGGCGCATCAGGATCAACGTCGTCTGTAGTTTCTTCATAGAGCCCTATTAAAATAATTCTTACACATCTCAAAGAAGATGCATTTAATGGATCGATGATTTATAGTTGTGACTTCAATAATACACTTAACCCAAATTTTTATGGAAAAGAAAAGACTCAGTAAAGCCCTAGCCGCAGCCGGAGTCGCTTCTCGCAGAGCGTGCGAAGAGCTGATTTTTCAAGGAAAAGTAACTGTTAATGGAGAAGTTGTCCTTCTACCTCAGACACTTGTCTCCTGGAAAACGGACACAATCCACCTTGACGACCAACCTATCCGACAAGAAGACAAAAAAGTTTACTACATCCTGAATAAACCTCACGGATATATCTGCTCTAATGCCCGCATTGGAAGTAAACGGATCATTCTCGACTTATTTGAACCCCTCACAACCCGACTATTTACCATTGGACGCCTCGATAGGGACACAACAGGGCTTCTTTTAGTCACAAATGATGGGAATTTCTCTCAAAAAGTAATTCACCCCTCTTCCAATTTGACTAAAGAATATGTCGTCAAAACAGTTCAAGAAATTACTGACGATCACTTAAAAACGATCTCTAAAGGGACCCTCATTGAAAATACATGGATCAAACCTGTTCGCGTAACAAAGATGCGCAAGGGAACCCTAAAAGTCGTTGTCAAAGAAGGAAAAAAAAGAGAAGTTCGACTCCTTGTGCAAAATGCAGGATTAGAAATTCTTGAGCTTTCTCGGATCCGCATCGGAGGGCTCCATTTAGGACCACTACCTGTCGGAACATTTCGCGAAATGACCGACATTGAGAAAACGGTTATCTTTCAATAGACTTAATTCTTTCTTTGAATCTATACTTGAAATATTCTCAATCGACAGGTCCCTTATGCTCAATATTTCTCGCCTCTTTGGAAAATCCCCTTTTTCTCCTCTGCAAAGTCATATGCAAAAAGTCTCTATTTGCATGGAAAAGCTCGCTTCTATTTTTGAAATCCTTCCGAAAGCCGACATGGAGAAGATTGAAAAGCTCTCTTCTGAGCTTTCTAAATTAGAACATGAAGCGGACTTGAGTAAAAATGATATCCGCAATCATTTGCCCAAAAGCTTATTTCTTCCAATCGATCGCGCCCACTTTTTAGAAATTCTTTCCACGCAAGACTCGATTGCTGATAAAGCAGAAGATATCGGCATTTTGTTGACCTTACGCCCATTGGAACCTTTTAAAGATTTCCAACAGGACCTCAAAGAGCTTTTTAAAAAAAATCTAGAAGTCTTTTATAACGCCAAGCAGATCATTGAAGAAATTGATGAATTACTCGAATCTTCTTTTGGAGGCATCGAAGCGGAAAAAGTCAAGACGATGGTAGAACAAACAGCTTATAAAGAATACTCTGCAGACAAACTACAAAAAACATTAATGAAACAGCTGTTTTCTCTTGGAGATACGCTCCCGTCTCCCTCCTTCTACATGTGGATGCGCCTAGTAGAAGAAGTTGGAGAGATCTCTCACCTTTCAGAGAGACTTGCGAATCGCATTCGAATGATTTTGGAATTAAAATAGAGGGAGTTGCATCACTCGCTTTGGAGACAAAATTTGATGATTTTAACGTCGGTTCGGTTTTTCGCAAATTGACATATCCTATTGGACATAGGCGATTTGCAAAAAATCCGAATCCGACGTTAAAAGCGCGAATTTGGGTTTCAAATGGAGTTTTGCAATTCCCTCAATAACTTAAAAAACAATGGCCGTCGAAACAATTCTTGAGATCCTCGTCCTCGTCGTCGGCTTCTACATGGCGTGGAACATTGGAGCAAACGACGTTTCCAATGCAATGGGAACATCCGTCGGATCCGGAGCGTTAACATTAGCTAAAGCTGTAATGATCGCAGCAGTCCTTGAATTTAGCGGCGCTTTTTTCGTCGGAGCAAATGTCTCTGAAACGATGCAAAAAGGGCTCATCGACACGGAACTCTTTCGAGATACTCCTCTTATATTGATCCTCGGCATGTCAGCCGCTCTTTTCGGAACAAGCCTGTGGCTTCAAGCTGCCTCTTATTTTGGATGGCCTGTATCAACAACGCATGCCATCGTCGGAGCTATTTTAGGTTTTGGCTTAGTTGTTGGCGGAGCAGATGCGATCCGATGGGGAGAAGTCATTTCCATCCTCATTAGCTGGGTGGTATCCCCTTTAGTTGCAGCTGTAATTTCTTATATTATCTTCTATGTTCTTCAGCGCAAAATCCTCTTTGCGATGAATCCAACCGAATCGACAATCAAGTTATTTCCCGTCCTCATCTTCATTGTCTTTGGAACCTTTACTTTAAGCCTTATTTTTAACGGCCTAGAAAACTTGAATTTAAATCTTTCCTTCCCTGAAGCTCTAGGCATTTCTCTATTAGTCAGCTCTCTTGCTGCATTGATTTCTTATTTTCTCATCCGAAGAGTTTCTATTGGAGATAGCTGCCCCATTCCTAAATCCAAACATCTTCCCCAAAGCGTTGTTAGCTTAGACAAAGCGATGAAGCATTTACAGCGCGTTCACTTGAACTCTTTTGATGAAACACATGAAAAACTCGGGAAACTTCTTTTCGAAGTGAAAGCGATCTCTTCTAACTTACGCGCAGAAACCCAGTTCTCTGAACGCACCTCAGAATACAAATCCGTCGAAAAAATCTTTGTCTACTTGCAAATTTTAAGTGCCTGTTTTGTCGCTTTTGCTCATGGAGCTAATGATGTCGCGAATGCCATCGGTCCTGTGGCTGCCGTATTAAACATCCTGAAAACTGGAGCCATCACAGCCACAACAACGATCCCCTCTTGGCTTCTTGTCTTCGGAGGCTTAGGAATTGTGATTGGACTTGCAACCTGGGGATGGAGAGTCATTGAGACCATCGGCAAAAAAATTACAGAATTGACACCCTCACGCGGTTTCTGCGCTGAATTTGGCGCTGCAACAACAATCCTCATCGCATCAAAAATGGGGATGCCCATCTCCACAACGCACTGCCTCGTCGGGGCTGTTTTAGGTGTTGGCTTTGCAGGAGGTTTGCGCGCTTTAAACCTAAGTATGATCCGCGAGATCGCCCTCGCTTGGGTGATTACGATTCCGGCAAGCGCTGGAATCAGCATCGCCCTCTTCTATATCCTCCGCTGGATTTTTTGTTAAGCCCTCACCAATTCCCGATTCTCAACGCAATCCCCCTCTTCTAAGATCGATCGAATTGCCTCTATCCAATCGGGACTTTGATTCAAAGCTGGAGCGCGCAGCGCGATCAATCCCTTATCTCTACAAATGGGCAGATAAAGTTTTTCAACTTCAAAAAGGGTTTCGATGTGATCGGATGTAAAGCTTAAAGGGATAAAGACGACGGTGCTATACCCGTTTCCCCAATCACCAATCTCTTCACAGCTCTCATTCGTATAGGGGCGAATCCATTCCCCTCTACCAAATTTGGATTGATATGTCAGCTTACAGAGTGCTTTTGGAAAGGCTTTGGCAATATTTTCAAATGATTGCTCACACTCCTTTTGATACACATCCCCTGTGGTGATAAACTTTTGAGGAAGACCATGCGCTGAAAACAGAAGAATGGTCTTCTCCTCTTCAAGTGCATTCTCATTTAAAAAGTTGCGAATGCACGCTTGAAAAGAGGTCACATAACCTAGATCTGCTGGATAGGATTTAATCCAACGCATTTTATTGACAATCTCTTTGCTCAAGTGTTCTGAAAACCACCTCGCAATACTCCCCGTCGTTGCATAACTAAATTGAGGAAACATGGGGAAGACTCGAATTTCTTCAGCGTCCACATATTGCTCTATCTCTTTTACAAATGCGGCATGCGTTTTAGGAAGATAGCGGTGAAAGGTGATGATGGGGCCTGCGATCTGCTGTCTCAAAGTAGCCGCTAGGGTTTCTGTGTCTTTGTAGATAGGGGAGCCACCTCCAATCATTTCATAATCGACCTTGATTTTCTCTGCCCTCTTTTTTGCAACTCTTTGAAAAATCCATCGATGGATAAAGGGGGGAAAGGAAGTTCGAATGACATCTTGATCGGTCAAAAGAGCTGTCAAAAACTCTCTAATTTCTGTTAAATCGCGCGGTCCGCCAAAGTTGACGATAAGATTGACTCTTTTTTCCTGCATGGATTTTTCCTCGTGTTTTAAAAAAAGAATACAAATTTGAATCTATTTGTGCGATATTAAAAAAGGAAAAAAATTGGAGAACGTATGAAGCATATTGCAACTCTGTTAATCTGCTCACTTATTTTACTCGTAGGATGTGGAGGGAACTCCAAATCAAAGCAGTATTTAGTCGGTATCGATGCTTCATGGCATTCTGTAGATCTAGAAGGGAAGGAAAATAATGTTACGGCGTTTTCAACTGATCTTTTACAAGAAATTGGACGGGTGCAAAAAATTTTCTTTTCAAAAGTCACCGTCTCCTCATGGGACAACCTCATTCCTGGACTTAAAAACAAACACTATGATGCAATTCTCTCTTCGATCACCCCTTATAATTTCAATCTAGACACCTATGATTTTTCAAATGTTTATCTTCCAACAGGGCCTGTACTAATCGTATCCACGCTCTCCTCCATCACTTCTTTAGACGAATTAAAGGGTAAAGAAATCGCAGTTCAGCCGGGACTTAGCGGGATTAACATTTTAGAAAAATATCCAGGGATCCTCATTCGCAATTACCAATCGGTTCCAACCGCCCTCAACGACATTTTAGATGAAACGGTAGATGGCGCCCTGGTTGATTCTCTTCTAGCCTATTCTTATGTCCAAGAGCTCTATAAGGGACAACTTAAAATTGTAACCCCACCTCTAAATGATGCGGGACTGCGATTCATTATGCTCCATGGCGCCGAAAAAAATGGAATTAAAGAATTTGATGCAGGATTAGAAAAGCTTAAAAAATCGGGTGTTTACGATCAGCTCCTAAAGAAGTGGAGTCTGAACTGATTTTTCAGGTTTATTGTGTATACCGAAAATGACTCAAGTGGCGATCCCTATTGGAAGTCTCGTGCATGTCGGCTTGATATGGACATTGGCAGATATTTCCATCACGTTTATGCTGATCCCCAACTTAATTGGAGTGATACAGCTATACTGCAGTCGGCCTGAAACTTGGAATTTGGACCGCGCCAAAGCCCCGAGGATCGCCGATCATAAGTCGCCCTATATTGTTAATATTTTGCGACTTATGATCGACGATCCGCGGGAGCGTTCGCGCAGGTCCAAATCCAAGTTCATGACCGAGTTGGGTATAACCAACATGGATACTATACGAATCAATAATTCGCGTCCTTTTGTATAAAGAATTTATCCGGGCACGGGCACGGAGAAGAGGTTATGCAAGAAGTCTATTGTGGATCGCATATTCAGCCCACTTAAAAAATTGGAAATTAGGAATAGAAAAACAAGAAACTCATTAGACTTAAGGTCGCTGCACTCACTACAATGGCATGCCCCAATATGATGAGCAGGCCATCCTCTTCTAACATCCCAACCCCTATTAAAACAATCGGCCAAGCTGCGACTAGATTCGTAAATGGGATCGGTAATGGCAGAGCCAGAAAAGATCCTAAAAACACAATCATCAGGGCATTAAATGTTCTCATAACGGGCTGTTGGTTCATCCATGCCAGTCTTGGATGAATATAGCGCTCAATCTTTGTCAAAACATGTTCGATTTTACTAACGATTTTTTTGAGCTGAGAAGAAGAAATCTTCTTTGAAAGGAGTTGTTTAGGCAACCATAAATTACCTTTAAAAATAATACGCAATCCCATCAGGGTAATTGCAATTCCAAACGGAGTCGACAGACCTGGAATTTGGATAGGCAAACAAAATGGGATAGCAAGAATCACAACACCTACCCATTTTGTCTTTCCCGGTAATGCGCACAGAATATCTCGTATAGAAATGGATCCATGGGAGGCTCGTTTAAGCACTACCTTTAAACTGCTTTTAAGCGTTGCTCGGCTATTCATTTTTTTAAAAAATCCGACATTTGTCGTGTTCGCTGTACTCGGCTCTCACCTTGCTTAGCTCTTGAACATCCACGGGACAGGGACTGATGTCCCACACGTTTTTAGCATAGTTACTAATCGCCTCATCGGAAGAAAAGCGCCCCATGCCGGCCATGTTGTGGATCGCATATTCAGCCCACTTATTTGGCTGGAGATAGAGCTCTTCCACTCTTTTCTGCATCTCGTAATAGGCTCTTAGGTCATTAAGAATAAAATATCGATCGTGGGTGTATCCATTGTGGGCTTCTAACAGATTGTAGTAGAGGCTTGAATGGGACTGATGTTCTTGATCCGTGATCGCAAATGTGCGATCGCGCAAGGATTCCATGGCCTTATAGATTTGAGGGTCATGGATATAAATATCCCAAGGGTTGTACTGGTTAGCCTCTCTTAATCGCGTATTTTCTGCTGCTGTTTTTCCAAAACCAAATGGCCACCATTTGTCTGTGATTTGGACGTGCATTTCAATATTTGCACCATCTTCTGTTCCAATTGTCAAGGCGCCATTCATCGCTAATTTCATGTTACTTGTGCCAGAGGCCTCTGTTCCTGCCGTTGAAATCTGCTCGGAGAGATCAGCTGCTGGAATAATTTTTTCTGCGTGAGATACATTGTAATTTTCAATGAAGAGGATGTTGAGTTTTTTATTGACATCGGGATCATTATTGATGGTGCGCGCAATGGATGTAATCAAATGGATAATGTTTTTAGCAATCTCATATCCTGGTGCCGCTTTCCCTGCAAATAGCGTGACCCGACTGATTGCGCGTGCATTCGGATTACTCTTTAACTCATGATAGACCATGATGATATGCAACAGATTCATGAGCTGTCTTTTATACTCGTGAATGCGCTTGATCTGCACATCAAAAAGAGCTGTTTCATCGAGTTGATGGTAATGACCCACTGGCTTACCTAGATGATCGCGAATGGGATTACAGGTAGAAATATAGCGCAACAAGTTTCGCTTATTTTCTTTTTTAATTTCTAAAAAGGCATCTTGCGCTGTTTTATCCCCAGCAAATTGAGCAATTTTTTCGATCTGCTTAAAGTCGATGACCCACTCTTTTCCAATTCGAGTTGAGAGCCACTCGGAGAGCTTTGGATTAGTATAGAGTAACCACCTACGCGGAGTGACTCCATTGGTAACATTGATGAATTTTTCTGGATACATCTCGTAAAAATCTTTAAAGACGCGTGTTTTTAAGATCTCCGTATGTAGCTCTGCGACTCCATTAACGCGATGGGCTCCATAAATTGCCAAATTAGCCATACGGACTTGCCCCCCTTCAATGATTGACATCCGCCGCACCAGTTCTTCATCCCCTGGATATTTTTTGCGGATCGCATTACAAAAATCTAAATTGAGTCGCTCAATGATATGATACTGCCTGGGAAGTAGAACGTGAAGGCGATTTTGATTCCATTCTTCCAAAGATTCTTTAAGGACTGTGTGATTGGTAAAATTACAGCAGCATTTCACAATATTCCACGACTCTTCCCATCCTAGATCATGTTCGCGCAAAAGAAGCCTCATGAGTTCGGCAACGATCAATGCCGGATGGGTATCATTAATGTGAATGCGCGCTTTATCAGCAAAGGAGCTCATGTCTGGATGATGATGCAGGTGGTGACGGATCATATCCTGTAAGGAAGCTGAGCTCAATAAAAATTCTTGCTTTAACCGGACCCGCTTTCCTGTTTCATTATTATCATTTGGATATAAAACGTCGGTAAGCGAGGTGTTTTCTGCGGCTTGATCTAAAAAGCCTGCATTATAGCGTTGGAGCTGAAAATTGCGGGGGGATTCCTTGGTTGTCCAAAGACGCAGTGTATTCACATTAAAATCGCCACTTTCTCTATAGCCGATAATCGGAATGTCATAAGCTAACGCTCTAACCTCGTCGTAGTCGACAAGGTCCATGATCTCCACTCCTCGTTTATTAACAATAGGCACTTGTGTTCCTGAATAATAGACCGAGACGGCATGCGTATCGCGTCGATACTCCCAAGGGTTTTCATATAAGAGCCAATTCTCGGGTCGCTCTACTTGCATTCCATTCCAAATCTCCTGATCGAAAATGCCATATTGATAGCGCAGCCCGTAGGCTATAGATGGGTACTGTTGAGTGGCCAGAGAATCGAGCAAACAAGAAGCTAACCGTCCTAATCCTCCATTTCCAAGCCCTGGATCAGGTTCGAAAATTTCAGCGTGTTCATATTTGCGATCCATCGCCTTCATGACCCTCTTGACGAGTTCATTTGCATGAATATTGATGATGTTATTGCCTAAAAACCTCCCTGGCATGTATTCCATGCAGACATAGTAGAGCATCCGAGCTTGAACATTTTTATAAGTATGGGTGGATGCTGTCCAGTTAATCATAATTTCTTCGCGCAACGTCAAAGAAAAAGCGCGATAAAATTCTTGGGGGTTCGCCTCATCGAGCGTAACGCTCATTGTCGTAATCAAATAATGCTTGATCTTGTTAACAAGCATCTGGGCTTGCACTTCAATTGTTCCGTTCACTTGACCCGCATATTTCAATTTGCTTTCTTTTCCTGTTTATGACATTACAAGTTTTTATACAAGTGCTCTCAAGGAATGTCTCATGGAACAATTTGAATTAATCGTGATAGGTACAGGCCCCGCTGGCGAAAAAGCTGCTGTAAAGGCAGCTTATTTTGGTCATAAAGTCGCAATCATCGAAAAAGAAACCACATTTGGCGGCGCTGAAGTCGTTACTGGCACCCTTCCTTCTAAAACATTGAAGGAAACAGCCCTTTATTTTTCTGGAAAATATGAAAAAGGGCTTTTTGGAATCGATCGGGATCTCAAAAGGGAAGCTTCGATCGAAGATTTTATGTATCGCAAAAATTATGTCACAACGTCCGCAGCTCTTGAGATTCGAGAAAATCTCATTCGCCATCAAGTAACCATTTTTCAGGGTGCAGCATCTTTTGAAGATCCGCATACGATCCGCATTCAGGGGACTCCAGACACCCTGATTCGCGGAGAAAACATCCTGATTGCAACGGGCTCTTACCCTAACCAGCCAAGCTCAATCCCCTTTGACGGCAAACGGATTCTCGATTCTGATACAATTTTACAACTCACACGCTTTCCATCCTCTTTATGTATTGTAGGCGCTGGGGTCATAGGATGTGAATATGCAACGATTTTTGCGACCATAGGAACTAAAGTCTATCTGATTAATAATAAGGAACATATCCTCCCCTTTGTCGATCATGAAATCTCTGCCTCTTTAGTGGAGCAGATGCAAGCTGCCGGAGTAGAAATTCTCTTTAATCACTCTGTTGCAGCCCTTATCCCACCGAAGAGCGATCAAAACAAAATTATTGTAGAGCTTAAATCAAAAGAAAAAATCGAAGTCGATATGTTTCTTTTTGCTGCTGGTAGAAATGGAAATACAAAACAGCTTAACTGTGAAAAAATTGGGTTAAAGCTCGATGCGCGCGAGCAAGTGTTAGTAGACGCACAGTATAAAACAAATATTCCCCAAATTTATGCCGTTGGAGATTGCATCGGGTTCCCAGCGCTTGCGAGTACAAGCATGGAACAAGGACGTGTGGCCGTGGCTCACATGTTTCAAACACAAGATTTAAAAAGTCTTTCTACCTATCTTCCCTATGGCATTTACACAGTCCCAGAAGTTTCCATGATTGGAATCACAGAAGATGCAGCTATTGAAAAGAAAATCCCTTACCTCGTGGGTAGAGCGCGCTATGCAGATCTCGCGCGCGGAAAAATTCTAGGCTCGAAATCGGGCTTTTTAAAACTCGTCTTTGGCAAAGAGGATCTGAAAATTTTAGGGGTTCATATTATCGGTCATATCGCAACGGAGCTGATCCATTACGGGATGCTCCTTGTCGAAGAGGGCAAAACATTAAACGATGTGATTCAACAAGTCTTTAACTATCCCACGCTTCATGACCTCTATAAATATGCCGCCTATGACGGGTTAAGTATACATGTTGGCAAAAAAATTAAGCCTTAGAGGGCTATGGCAAAAGTTCTTATCAATGGCGCTAACTTTTACTATGAACTTCATGGACAAGGGCATCCTTTAGTTTTAATTTCTGGCTATCGGTGTGACCATTCATTTTGGAAACCTATTTTAGAGCCTTTAAGTCGATCCTTTCAGGTGTTGGTTTTTGACAATCGCGCAGTGGGGCAAACGCAAGATTCTCAAGTCCCCCTAACAGCTGCTTTAATGGCAGATGATGTGATCGCTTTAACCGATGCTCTAAACCTTAAAAAACCCCACATTATCGGACAATCGATGGGTGGAACCATTGCACAAAGCATTGGGGAGCGCTATAGCAATAAAATTACACGCCTTATCATCATGAATTCCTGTCCAAAATGGCGACAAGCAACGCTTATAGGCCTGGATACTCTCATTAAAATGCAGCAAAGCAATGTTAATCTCGATATTATTTTTCAAACAATGCTGGCATGGATGTTTGGAGATGATTTTTTAAAAAATAAAGATAAGATCCAATCTGCAAGAAAGGATTTATTAGAAAACCTCTATCCCCAGTCCATTGAAAATCAGATTAGACAGTTTGATATGATTAAAACATTTGACGGAAGAGCAGCGCTTGGGCTCATTAAAGCCCCCGCGTTAATTTTTCATGGGAAACAAGATCTAGTGACGCTATCTGATCAAGCCCACTTCATGGCTGATCGGATCCCTCATGCAACCTTTGTAGAATATGACTGCGCCCATCAGTGCATATCTGAAATACCAGAGCAGCTCATTCCTCTTTTTACTCATTTTTTTTCACATGAGGGTCTTGGCCTAAGTTTTGCAAGTCCCTCACATGCCTCATAAACTTCCCTGACGCCAATTTGCAAAAGGCAAAAAGGCTCTCGACATTTTTTACGCAAGCAAGGGGTGCATGTCCTTTCCTTAAAAATAGAGACTGCATTTTCTGCAAAGTAGGGGCCGCACAGCTTCGGATCGGTTGGCGAGAATAAAGCGATTGTCGGTGTCTTCATCGCAAAGGCTATATGCATTGGACCTGTATCATTTGTGATCATGCACGTTACTTTTTTTAAAAGAGCCGCAAAGGGACGCACCCTTAAATCCGTTACTCGAATTGCGCCTGGAATCTGTAATGCGATCTCTTCGATAAGCCGTTTTTCTGACGCACTTCCTGTAACTAATACTTGAGCCTGTAACTCTTGTACTAGCAGCTTACCCAAAGCAATGAAATGAGAGGGGGGCCACTGTTTAAATCGATCTTTGGAACCCGGATGGATCACAATGAGAGGAAAAGAGGCGGATTTTAAATGTTTTACTAAAAAGGCTTCCGCCTCGAGCTCATCTTGGCTATTTAAAAAGAGCTCAAGCGTTGCCTTTGAATGAGCCACTCCTGCAATTTCAAGACGCCGCTTAATTTCATGCACATGCCGATTATCTAGGATTTCCGTAAAAAGAGAATCTAATCCTTTGTTGATTCCAGATGTCCCAACGATCCTTTCCACTCCTAAAATCGCAACAAATGGGAGGATCATTCGTTGAGAAGCATGAAAAATGAGAACATCGGTTATTTTTTTCTTCTTTAGTTGAAAAAGGAGAAAAAGGGACTTTTTAAGAAGGATCACCTCGTCAATATGGGGATTGTGGCTTAAAACCTCTTTTCCAATAGTGCTTGTAAGGACATAAATCTTAGAGGTTGGATGTGCCGCACGTAAAGAAGCGATCGCGGGGGTTGCCCAAAGAGTGTCTCCGAGCCCTGTTGTAGAGACAATCAGAAAGGATCTCCCCTCTTTAGAGGAATTTGCCTTTTTAGGCTTGAGAAGAAAAACTAATAGTTTAATAATTGCGTTTTTCAAAAAAATGACCCCTATACATATAGAGGTCATCATACAAACTTTCGAGATGCTTTTATAGAGTTTTTTTAAACTTGGATGTTTAAATCCTGGATTCCAGCATTTAAATTATTTAAACCTGAGAAAAAAAACCTAACTGTTCTCATTACTTTATTTACTTGATTCAATCCTTCTCCAAGAACAACTGCGCCTATTTGATCAGATACAATCACATAACCTGCTTCTGTATAGGCTGGAACGATTTCATTGTCATGAATAGGAACACTAATATTAATGAACACGGGATTGTGTATATTAAAACCAACCGCCATAAAAAAACTCCATTTTTAAAAAACCAACTAATCGAATAACAGTACAACAAATGCGCATTTTTCACAACTATTCATATCTGAATGTGACTTTGTCAAGCTATACCCAACTGGGTCAGCAACTTGGAATTTGGACCTGCGCGAAAGCTCCCGCGGATCATCGATCTTAAGTCGCCCCATATTAACAATATGGGGCGACTTAAGATCGACGATCCCCGGGGCTTTGGCGCGGTCCAAAT
>CAMAVL010000009.1 GCA_945861735.1 Chlamydia trachomatis | reverse complement strand
AAAGGAGCAACCGGAAATATATAAGGCTTTAGGCTTGCAATCCCAGATTCTTAGAGCAACCAAAACAATTCTGTAAATTCAAGATGTAGTGACGAATAGCCTAACTTCTAAGCTGTTCTCATAGAGAGAGCCGTTGAAGTTGGGTTAAGTTGTTTATTATGAGCCTTCGAAGCGGAAGGCGCACAGAGCGCTTGCCGCTTCGGAGGGGTCGATTTCAGTGGGTGAGGCGCCGTACAAGCGCTGGAGCCTGGGATTCTGCTTGGGCTTGGATGATGAAATCTGCCAATCCGAGCTGAAGGATATCATGGTTCTTCAAAGTCCAATATCCACCAACTACGCAAGCAGCAGCTATTCCTAAGGTTTCAAGAGAGTTCGTGGCTCGGGCGAGGCGGGCCATATTTAACCCGTAGACGCATGCTATTGCCCCTGAAGCGATGAGGGTAGCTGGAATTGACGCTGCGACTCCAATAGTTATGGCAACGGGGGGCGAGATTCCTGTTTTCATAAGCGCAAAAGACCCAATTGCCGCAAGGGCTGTTCGAGAAGCCGCTTTAATTACATCTTCCGCTAGAGGGGTTGTAAACCAGTGAGGGCCATGCATAGCAGTCGCGGTTGGTTGAGCTGGCGCTTGGCTCTCGCAAGTGCCTTTAAGAGGGTTTGTTGTCATTGTGTGCTCCTTGTTTTTAGGTTTAGAGGGAATTGCAAAACTCCATTTGGGACCCAAATTCTGAGCTTTTAGCGTCGGATTCGGATTTTTTGCAAATCGCCTATGTCAATTTGCGAAAAACCGAACCGACGTTAAAATCATCAAATTTGGTCTCCAAAGCTTCAGTTATGCAACTCCCGCTTTAGGATAAATGTCCTTTTCAGCTTAAGGATTAAAATTTTAAAAACTAGTAAAATCTTCATCCTCACTGGAGATGCAGATCAAAAAAAATGAGACGAGGGATTTTGCAGAATTTAAGTTTTCATAGGGGAAATCAAAGAAAAATGGCAGAAACTTAAATTTTGCGTTGTGCGAAAATCATTAAGTTTGATAGTCTCTCCGCTTAGTCTTTAAAACATAGGCTAACGAACAAGCAAGTACGAAGCGGTTTTCTTTTGCTAGTATACTACTTGTCGCTGTCAAAAAAGTATTCTTCTCTTCTAGATGCCGGACCGGTGTCGAAAAAGAGCAGTCACAGCGATAATCCGATTTTATAGGGAATGATATGACTTTGAAATTCATGGGAAAAAAACTGGGCATGACTCGTATTTTCGATAAAGACGGGAACCATGTTGTTTGTACGGTTATTTCGGCAGAACCGAATGTAATCAGTCAAGTGAAGCGTAAAGAGGGTAATGACGGCTATGAGGCGATTCAAATTGCGGCCTTTAAAGTCAAAGCTCCTAAATTGCGCAATGTAACAAAACCTTTGAAAGGCCATTTTGCGAAAGCAGCTATCGAGCCCCATACAAGGCTAGAAGAGGCTCGTGTGGCTAATGCGGAGCAATATCAAGTGGGTCAGCAAATTACAGTTTCTGCTTTTGCGGATGTGACCTTCGTGGATGTTCGTGCGATGTCGAAGGGTAAGGGTCATCAGGGTGTAATCAAGCGTCACCATTTTGCTGGAGGTCCTGCATCGCATGGATCTGGATTCCATCGGCATGGTGGATCTTGTGGAATGAGATCGTCTCCCGGTCGTTGCTTGCCAGGTCAGAAAAAATCTGGTCACATGGGCGCAGAGATGGTAACGACTCAGAGCTTACGTGTTATTAGAGCAGATGAAGAGAGACAAGTTCTTCTTATTGAAGGATCTGTTCCTGGAGCGCGTGGCGGAATTGTGTGTATCACAAAAGCGATGAAAAAAACCGCTCAACAGAAAAAGTAAACAATATAGTTGTGTTAGGAGTGACCTGTGGCTTTTCTTAAAAAATATAATCTAGCTGGCAGTGAAGTTGGGCAAGTGGCTATTGAAGACGAGTTAATTCAAACATCTGCAAACACGCAAATGATTAAAGATTATCTCGTGGCTTTGAGAAATAATGCTCGGCAATGGTCAGCAAACACCAAGACGCGTGCTGAGGTAAACCATAGCGGTCAAAAGCCGCACCCTCAAAAAGGGACTGGACGTGCACGTCAAGGATATCTCGGATCCCCCCAGTACAAGGGCGGTGGTCGCGTTCATACTCCAAGACCTAAATTTGATCAGCATGTTCGTATTAATCGTAAAGAAAAACGCGCAGCGATTCGTCATTTGATTGCTGAAAAGATTCAAGAGAATCGCGTTCATGTGCTTTCGTTTGAAAACTTAAGTGTTCCAAAAACAAAGAAAATTGCCGATTTCTTGAAAGCTCTAGAGCTATCCGGGAAAAGAGTGTTGTTTTTGGGAGATGGATTCATCGATGCAGCTCCTAAAGGGGGTGCAGAAATGACTCCTAATGAAAAATTCGGAACATTTATGAAGAGCTTGAGCAACATTCCTCATATCGAATTTATGCTCATGCCAAATATCAGCGGTTATGATGTTGCTTTAGGTCACGATATTATTGTGATTGATTCCGCAGTAGATCAACTGAAAGTGTTATTAGGGGGCCAGTCGTAAATTTATGATGAAAAAAAGTCCTTACGATATTATCCAATCGCGTTACGTCACTGAAAAATCCAAGGTAATGGAGCAACTCCAGTTCAATTCGAGCAATCCTTGTGTTAGACGGTGTGATACTCCTAAGTATGTCTTTATTGTCGATAGAAGAGCTAATAAACAAGAAATTGCAAGTGCTATCGAAGAGATTTATGTGGAAAGAAAAGTCAAGGTTTTGTCTGTCAACACTCTCAATGTAAGACCTAAAGCGCGAAAAGTGCGTGGTCGAGCAGGTTTGAAATCGGCCTTTAAAAAGGCGATTGTGACTTTGGAAGCGGGTGACAATTTAGAAGAGAAAGCTTAAATTTTGGAGATTTCAAAGGTATGTTGAAACAATTTCGTCCAGTTACAGCAGGTCAGAGACATCTTATTCTGAACACGCATGATGGTTTAACGCGCGTGGGTGAAAAAGGTCGTGAGGCTGTTAAGCCGGAAAAGTCCTTGCTAGTAAAAAAACGACGCACTAATGGACGCAATCACCACGGACACATCACTTGTCGTCATCGCGGTGGGGGTCATAAGCGTTTTTATCGTCTCGTTGATTTCAAACGAGATAAAGAAAAGATTTATGCGAATGTCGCATCTATTGAATATGATCCAAATAGAACGGCTCATATTGCCTTGCTTCATTATGAAGACGGGGAAAAAAGATATATTATTGCTCCTCAAGGTCTGAAGGCGGGTTCTCGAGTTGTGACAGACGACCAAGGTCCATTTGAGATCGGTTGCTGCATGAAAATGAAAGTGATGCCTCTTGGATCTGTGATTCATAATATTGAATTGCATCCAGGTAGAGGTGCTAAACTCGTTCGTTCTGCCGGTATGTCAGCGCAGCTGATGGCGCGTAGTGCGGGATATGTCACTGTTAAGATGCCATCTGGAGAGATGCGTCTTGTCAATGAAGATTGTCACGCTACTTTTGGTTCTATTTCTAATCCAGAGCGCAGTTTGCGTGCGGAAGGAAAAGCGGGACGTACGCGTTGGAAAGGGTTTAGACCGACAGTTCGAGGAACTGCGATGAACCCTGTCGATCACCCTCATGGTGGTGGTGAAGGTAAGCATAACGGATATCTCCCACAAACTCCATGGGCTATGTATACTAAAGGATATCGTACGAGATCTAAGCGCAAATCTAACAAAATGATCGTGAAAGATCGCAGGAAGTAGAGGCAGAATTTATGGGAAGATCGTTAAGAAAAGGTCCGTTTGTAGACCATCATCTTTTAGATAAGATCACGAAGCAAAATAGCACGGGCATGAAAAAGGCGATGAAGACTTGGTCTCGTCGTTCTATGATCCTTCCTGAAATGATCGGACATACTTTTGATGTTCATAATGGAAGAAAATTCATTAGCGTTTTTATTTCAGAAAATATGGTAGGCCATCGTTTAGGCGAGTTTTCGCCGACTCGAGTTTTCAAAGGTCACGGCTCGAAGAAAATATCAGATGCTGCTGGAGCTCCGTCTTCTGCTGCTTCGGCTCCCGCTGCAAAACCAGCTGGAAAGCCAGCCGGTAAACCTGCTGCAAAAGCAAAAGGAAAAGGATAATATTATATGCAAATGGCCAAAGCGATTTCTAAGTATATTAAAATAAGTCCTCGCAAAGCGCGGCTAGCAGCAGACCTAATTAGAGGTCGTAGTGTTGCTGATGCAAAGATGCAATTGATGGTGTGTAACCTGAAAGCTGGAAAACTGCTCACTAAGACTTTGGATTCAGCGGTTGCTAATGCTGAAACACAGCTCAATTTGCAAAGAGATGTTTTAAAAGTAAAAGAAGTGAGAGTAGATGCTGGACCTGTACTGAAACGCTCTAAGCCTAAGAGTCGTGGTTCAAGTGTGCCTGTTATGAAAAGAACAAGTCATTTTACGATCGTGGTTGCAGCAGAATAATTTATTAGGAGAGATGATGGGACAAAAGACTTCCCCTACCGGGTTTAGATTAATTCGCACTAAGAATTGGCGCTCCATATGGTTTGCTAACAAGCAAGAGTTTGGCGATTTATTAGGCGAAGACCATGCCATTAGAAAATTATTGATGTCAAAAGCATGCTGTGTGGGTGCTTCATTATTGGCTATCAAGAGAATGAGTGGAAAAATTGAAGTGACAATCCACTCAGCAAGACCAGGTCTTGTGATTGGGAAAAAAGGCGCGGAAATTGACGTTCTCAAGCAAGCATTACATAAGTTAACAGGGAAAGAGGTTTGGATTGAGGTTGAAGAGATTAAAAGACCCGATTTAGATGCGAAACTTGTAGCGGATGGAATTGCGAAACAACTCGAAAGACGTATTCCCTTTAGACGAATTATGAAAAAAGCGATGCAAGCGACTATTGATGCAGGTGCTGCTGGGGTTAAAGTTCAAATTTCGGGTCGTATCGGCGGAGCGGAGATTGCACGTACTGAATGGTATAAAGAAGGGAGAGTTCCTCTCCATACAATTAAAGTTGACATTGATTATGCCCATGGACGTGCAGAAACGACATACGGCTCAATTGGTGTGAAGGTATGGATCAATAAAGGTGAACCAAATTTAATTAAAGCAGCAGTATAGGAGGCTTCAAATTATGGCCTTAATGCCAGTACGTACAAAGTTTCGGAAAATGCAAAAAGGACAGCACAGTGGGCTTACTAAAGCGGCTGCGTTTGTTGATTTTGGTGATTTTGGAATGCAAGCCTTAGAGCGTGGTCGTATTACAAACCATCAGATCGAAGCTTGTCGCGTTGCGATTAATCGTTATTTTAATCGACGAGGAAGAGTGTGGATTCGTATTTTTCCTGATAAATCCGTTTCCAAGAAGCCTGCGGAAACCCGCATGGGTAAAGGAAAGGGCGCTCCAGATCATTGGGTAGCAGTAGTTAGGCCTGGGCGTGTGATGTTTGAAGTCGGTGGCGTTCCTAAGGAAATGGCGCAAAATGCTCTTCGAAGAGCGGCTGCCAAACTGCCGATCAAAACCCGCTTTGTTGAACGAGTTGAACGAGTTTAGAAGGAATAATATGACAAAAGCTAGTGAATTAAGAAATCAGTCCATTGAAGAATTGAAGTCGTTATATCATGATCTGTCGAAACAGATCTATCAATTTAGCAATGAGATTCAGATAACACGAAAAGCGGAAAAACCTCATTTGATTCGCCTTAATAAGCGTAATCGAGCGCGTGTACTGACTGTTCTTCGTCAAAAAGATGGATCAATTACAAATTGAGGGAATCATGGAAATAAGTGAGAGAGGAACCCGTAAGGTAAGAGAAGGGATTGTTGTCTCTAACAAGATGAACAAAACTGTGACTGTGCGTGTAGAGCGAACAATCAGACACCCTCAGTACGATAAAGTAATTAAACGTGCAAAAAAATACTATGCGCATACTGAAGAGGGAAATATCCAAATCGGTCAGCGCGTGCAGATTGAAGAAACGCGACCTATTTCAAAATTAAAGTGTTGGCGCGTTGTCAATGTGGTTGCATAAACATAAAGAGAGTTAGATATGATCCAACAAGAATCCGAGCTGGAAGTAGCTGATAATACTGGCGCAAAACGCGTTAAATGTTTTAAAGTCCTTAAGGGCTCCAAACGTCGTTATGCGAATATTGGGGATATCATCATTTGCTCTGTTAAAGATGCAGATAGCAAAGGAAGCGTGAAAAAAGGCGATGTAGTCCGTGCTGTTATTGTTAGGACAAAGAGCTATGTTAGACGCGCTGATGGATCGCTTTTACGTTTTTACGATAATAGTTGTGTGCTAGTTGATGATAAAGACAATCCACGAGGAACACGTATTTTTGGTCCGGTAGCACGGGAAGTAAGAGAAAGTGGATTTGTTAAAATCACTTCGCTTGCGCCAGAAGTCATTTAGGGAGCTAAAGAGCAGACATGAATAAATGGATAAAAAAAGGGGATAAGATCCTCGTCATTGCAGGCAATGACAAAGGGAAAACTGGAGACGTTATCGCTCGCAGCGGTGATCGCATTCGGATCCAGGGGATCAATATCAGAAAGAAGCATGTAAAACGTGAAGGCAAAGCTCCAGGCGCTGGAATTATTGAGATGGAATGTCCGATTCATATTTCTAATGTGAGTCTTTGTAATTCAGCTGGAGATGCCATCAAGTTGAAAGTGAAAGAAAATAAAAGCGGAAATAAAGAGCTTTATTACCTCGACGGTGGAAAAGAAGTCAATTTCCGAGAGTTGAAAAAAAAATCCTAAAGAAGATTGAAGGCGATGTCAAGATTACAAAAAAGATACAAAGAAGAAGTAAAAAAAGCCTTACACGAGAAGTTTGATTACGCAAACTCAATGTTGATTCCGGTTTTGCAAAAAATCGTTATTAGCATGGGCGTGGCTGAAGCCGCTAAAGATAAAAATGTCATGCAAGATTGTGTAAGGGATATGACGTCTTTATCTGGGCAAAAGCCGATTGTCACAAAAGCGAAAAACTCTGTAGCTAATTTTAAATTGCGTCAGGGTCAAGCCATTGGTGTTAAAGTGACATTGCGCAAAAAACGCATGTACGATTTCATGGATCGTTTTTGTAATATCGTTTCGCCTCGAATTCGAGATTTTCGTGGATTCCCTTTAAAATGTGATGGTCAAGGGAATTATTCATTAGGAATTGAAGAACAACAGATATTTCCTGAAATCAATCTCGATGAAGTTAAGCGTACTCAGGGAATGAACATTACGTTTGTAACGACAGCAAGATCTGATGAGGAGTGTGTAGAGCTATTAAAAACGCTCGGCCTCCCATTTAAAATCGCAGAATAATAGGTAATGGAGAGGAAAGCATGTGTGATCCAGTAGCAGATCTTTTAACGAGAATTCGCAATGCGAAAGACGCCCACCATCGTTTTGTTGATTTTAGCCCAAGCAAAACGAAAATGGAGATAGTTCGTATTCTTCAAGAGCAAGGGTTTATAGACAAATGTCTACATGATGAAAAACAAAACAGAGCTAGAGTTTTCCTGAAGTATGCTGAAGGAAGAGATTCTGTGATTAAGGGGTTGAAGAGAATGTCTTCCCCGTCATTACGTAAATATATTGGATATAAAAAGATCCCTAGAATTTATGGAGGAATGGGAATAGCGATCATGTCTACTCCAAGTGGAGTTCTTGATGGTGAAACCGCCCGTAAGATGAGAGTCGGCGGAGAATTATTGTGCTTAGTTTGGTAATACAAAAGAGGTAATAGCATGTCACGTCTTGGAAAAAGTCCAATACCGGTGCAAGACAAGGTAGAAGTCAAGATTATAGACGGCATGATCCATGCTAGAGGACCGAAAGGAAATCTTTCGATTCCTGCTGTGCAAGGGATCTCCGTTAATATGGAAGGTAATCGATTGCACGTTTTGAAAGACGAAGCAGTTGAGATGCCTAAAACGACTCATGGATTATACCGCGCTTTGATTAATAATATGATCGTCGGTGTGTCTAAGGGATTTGAAGTTCGACTTTCCTTAATTGGTGTTGGATATCGCGCTGCCGTTCAAGGACAGAAGCTAGATTTACAATTGGGATTTTCCCATCCAACGTCGGTTCCAATTCCTAAGGAAGTGAACGTCACGGTCGAAAAAAGTGTTCTAGTGATCATTCAGGGATGTGATAAGCATCTCGTGGGTCAATTTGCCGCTGCTGTTCGTGCGAAAAAGCCGCCAGAGCCGTATAAAGGCAAGGGAATCCGCTATGAGAAAGAACATGTTCGTAAAAAAGCTGGTAAAGCAGCTAAAGGCAAAACGGCTTAAAGGTGATCAATGAATAATGAAATAAAAAAACGAGATGTAAGACGTCATCGCAGAACGATGAGAGTGAGAAAGGCTGTTCGAGGAACGGCTGACAAACCACGTCTATGCGTTAGCAAAACAAATCGACACATTTCTGTGCAGCTGATCGATGATCTAAACGGGATCACGTTGGCAAGTGCAGGAACGATGACGAAAGAGTTTCGCAATCAAAATTTGGTGCGAAAAAGTAAGATTTCAGCGCGTCAAGTTGGCATTAAGCTTGCAGAACTTGCAAAAGCAAAAAATGTACAGTGCATCATCTTTGATAGAGGGCACCACAAGTATCATGGTTTGCTCGCAGAATTAGCAAACGGGGCCAGAGAAGCAGGTTTACAATTTTAGCCAGATAATCGCAAGGATATATTGACATGACAAGAGAAAACAAGCGTCGTGCAGAAGATTTTGGCACAGAATTTGAAGAAAAAGTGCTTTATATCAATCGCTGCTCGAAAGTCGTTAAAGGCGGTCGAAAGTTTAGCTTTTCTGCCTTAATCATTATCGGTGATGGCCGAGGTCACATTGGATTTGGTTTTGCAAAAGCGAATGAAGTCTCTGATGCGATCCGCAAAGGGACAGAAGCTGCGAAAAAAAACGTCCTCACTTTTGAATTAGAAGGGACTACGATTCCTCATGAAGTTACAGTGGAATGGGATGGAGCTCGGGTTTTTCTGAAGCCAGCTTCTGAAGGAACTGGCGTAATCGCAGGTTCTAAGGTTCGCTCTGTACTTGAATTAGGTGGAATCAAAGATGTGGTTGCTAAAAGTTTTGGTTCTAACAACCCACTTAACCAAGTCCGCGCTACAATTGAGGCTCTTTTAAGTTTGCGCAATAGAAATAAGGCATTAGCAATGAGAGGAATAGCATCATGATTACTCTGTCAACATTAGCAGATTCGCACCGTCCCTCCAAAAAAGGTCGACGCGTCGGTCGTGGTATGGGCTCTAAAAGAGGAAAAACTTGTGGACGTGGTAACAAGGGTGATAAGGCCCGCCAAGGATACAAGCAGACTTACGGGCAAGAAGGGGGCCAGTTGCCACTTTATAGAAAATTGCCTTGTCGAGGGTTTGTTAACGGGATGTTCCGTTCGGAGGGCTATTCAATCAATTTAGGTCGATTGGAACAGTTTTACCAAGATGGGGACGTCATTAGCCTTAAAACTTTGCAAGAAAAGGGGATTGCTCCAAGAGCTGTTCCTGGTGGCTTGAAAATTTTAGCTCAAGGTGATTTAACAAAGAAAGTCAAAATCGAAGCTGTTTCTTTTTCTGCTTTAGCTGAAGAAAAATTAACTCAAGCTGGAATTCCTTTCCAAAAAGTGAAATTGGGCAAGTAAGCTTTAGAGGGAGTTTTTCAGACTCCCTCATTTAGACCTCTTGTAACCCTCAGGGTTCGTCGATTTTCGGGATTATTTTGGCCGATTTTCGATTTAAATTTGGTGGGTAATATCGACAAAGGGATATTACCCCCCAAATTTAAATCGAAAATCGGCTCAAAAGAACCCGAAAATCGACAGAACCTGAGGGTTGCAAGCGGTCTGTAATCCTTCAAATGCGAGACACTGGCCGATGATTGAAGATGTGAAGAGAGTATTTAGTATTCCGGAGCTGAAGGCGAAAATTATATTTACCCTCCTCATGCTCGTTATCTGCCGCATCGGAGCCTACATTCCAGTTCCTGGAATTAATGGCGAGATGGCAGTTCAGTTATTTCGATCCGCAACAGGAGGAGGTCAAAACCTCTTTCAATTGATGGATGTTTTTTCTGGGGGTGCATTTGCTCAAATGACAATCATCGCTCTTGGAGTGATGCCTTACATCTCAGCATCGATCATCATGCAGCTTCTCGTTGCTCTTATCCCTTCCTTACAAAGAGAAGTAAAAGAAAACGCAGATGCAGGCCGCAGAAAATTAAGCAAGTGGACGCGTCTTCTAACAGTCGTCCTTGCCTTCTTTCAATCGGGTCTTTTTGGAAAATATGCTGTGCAACTCAATGCGGGCAGTCCGGGCGTTATTGTCAGTGAACTCATTGATATTCAGATATTCGGTGTGCCGTGGCTGTTTTATCTCATTGTTATGTCAACAATGACAGCTGGAACCATTTTACTGATGTGGATCGGCGAGCAGATCTCTGAGCGGGGCATTGGAAATGGAATCAGTTTGATCATTACAATTGGAATTTTGTCTTCTTTACCAGGAACTTTAGGTTCTGTTATTCGCCAACTTAACCTTGATTCGCAAGAGCCTGGTCAGTTGAGTTTTTCTTCATTAGTTGTCCTCTCAGGTGTATTTGTTTTAATCGTCGTAGGAACGATTTTAATTATTCAAGGACAACGAAAAATTTCCCTGCAATATGCAAGACGTGTTGTGGGTAGGCAGGAGGTTCAAGGAGGAAACGCCTTTATCCCTCTTAAAATTAATTATGCCGGGGTTATTCCTGTCATTTTCGCTTCAACCCTATTGATGTTCCCTGCGACCTTGGGGCAATTTGTTGGAAGAGGATCTTGGCTTGGACAGGTCGCTAATTGGATCTCTCCCGGAACCACCCCCTATATGGTTCTCTATGTGATGTTAATTATTTTTTTCACATATTTTTGGACGGCTACTCAGTTTCATCCAGAGCAGATTGCTTCAGACATGAAGAAGAATGGGGCGTTTATTCCCGGAATCAGACAGGGGCGTCCGACACAAGATTATTTAGAAGCGACGATGAATAGAATTACCCTTGCCGGCGCTTTGTTTTTAGCTTTAATAGCGATTTTTCCCACTCTTGTTGGGAGATTTCTTGATGTGGATGCCTCGATTACCTACTTTTTTGGAGGAACCTCTCTATTGATTTTAGTGGGTGTTGTTCTGGATACGACTAAGCAGATTGAGTCCCATTTGATGATGAAGCGTTATGAAGGATTTATGAAAAGAGGCCGAGTAAGCGGTCGATAGTTAAAATTTGAATCAGGCATTTGTGGAGGCGCTAATAGAAATTAGCCTGAAACGGTGTCAAAAACTTGTAAATAAACAAAACTTCTGTTAAATTTTGTCGATTCTCGGAGGTTGTTAAAAAAGGAATGAGGGCATGCCAAGAGTGATTGGGATAGATATCCCCGATAATAAACGATTAGAAATTAGCTTGACGTATATTTATGGAGTCGGTCGACGACTGTCCAACGAAATTTGTGCAAAACTAAGCCTCGATCCTAATATGAGAGCGCACAACTTGAACGAAGACCACATTGCTAAAATTAACGCAATGCTTCAGTCTGAATATGTTGTGGAAGGGGATTTACGTCGCCAAGTTCAAAATAACATCAAACGACTAGTCAGCATTCATTGCTACAGAGGTTCACGGCACCGCGTAGGGCTTCCTGTCAGAGGACAGCGTACTCGCACTAACGCTCGAACTCGTAAAGGCAAGAGAAAGACAGTCGCTAATAAGAAGAAATAAAGGAGAGTGAACTTTGGCTAAAGCTAAACAGGAAACGAAAAAAACAGCAGCAACAAAGAAACCTGCAGTTGTAAAAACACGTAAAAAAATCGTGCGCAATGTTCCTAGTGGGATCGCACATGTGAAAGCAACTTTCAATAACACGATTGTTTCTATTACCGATTTGACAGGCAATGTTATTTCTTGGGCATCTGCTGGAAAAGCAGGCTTCGGAGGTTCTCGCAAATCATCTGCATTTGCAGCAACGGTTGCTGCGCAAGACGCTGCAAAAGTGGCGATGAATGTCGGCATGAGAGAGCTAGAAGTGAATCTTTCAGGTCCTGGAGCTGGAAGAGAGTCTGCTGTGAGAGGATTACAAAGCGCTGGATTATTAATTACAATCATCCGTGATAAGACGCCTGTACCGCATAATGGATGCCGTCCTCGTAAGCGTCGTCGTGTATAAAATAGAAGATAAATTGAGATAATTCGCAGGAGATCAGTCATGGCCGTTAAGTATGGCAAGTTTGAGTTGCCGAGCAAAATTAAAGTCGATGAAGCATCGCGAAAGGCTAATTTTATACGCTTCATTGCAGAGCCTTTTGAAAGAGGTTATGGACATACAGTCGGGAACGCATTACGCCGAATAATGCTTAGCTCATTAGAAGCCCCTGCGATTGTATCTATTCGCATTGAAGGTGTGTCTCATGAATATATGGCAGCAGAAGGCATTATTGAAGACCTTACGCATGTCGTATTAAACTTGAAAAACGCCTTGTTGCGTAAATTGCCAACAGATGATGAGATCGGCTCTCGTGAACCAAAAATGATCTCGAAAGTGCTCGATGTTACAGCGGATATGCTCGATAAGAACGGGGGGCATTTTGTCGTTACCCTGAAAGATTTTATCGGAGCATCTGATTTTGATGTTGTGAATCCAGAGCTTCCTATTTTCACTGTGACAAAGCCTATGACTCGTAAGATTGATACGAGAGTCGCAATGGGAAGAGGGTATGTTCCATCTGAAAGACATATCAATCTAGAGAAAATGGTCGATGAAATTGTCATTGACTCTGCTTTTTCTCCTGTGCGCTTAGTGAACTATTTTGTCGAAAATACGCGCGTTGGTCAGGATACTGACTTTGACTGTTTAATTTTGGAAATCACAACAGATGGCCGTATTAGTCCAGAAGAGGCGCTCTCTTTTGCTACACAAATCGGTATTGTTCATTTTCAAGTATTTGAACAAATTAAGCAGCTTAACCTTTCCTTTGATTCGGGCGAGATTGAGCTTAATACAGACAGAGACGCCCTGATGGCTAAGTTGGCATTGCGTATCAATGAAATCGAGCTTTCTGTTCGATCAACAAACTGCCTCTCAGGTGCGAATATTGACACGATTGCAGAGCTTGTAATCATGCCAGAATCAGAGATGTTGAAATTTAGAAATTTCGGCAAGAAATCTCTTAATGAAATTAAAGCTAAACTCGAAGAGATGGGATTGTCTCTTGGCATGGATCTGGTCAAATTTGGTATTAACCGAGACAATGTCAAGCAAGTCATACAAGAATATCTTCTTCAAAAAGCAGGAACCCAAATATGAGACACGGAAAAGACACTTTTAAGATTGGCCGCACCGCATCTCATAGGCGCTGTTTAATGGCCAATATGCTTAAATCACTGATTGAGCATGAGCGGATCGAAACGACTGTTCGTAAAGCGAAAGAGTTAAGACGCCATGCAGATCAAATGGTCACACTCGCTAAAAAGAACACTCTCGCAAGCCGCAGGCTCGCGATTGCTGAAATGATGATCACCTACAATACCTTGACGAGCAAAGAAGCGCGTCAAGTAAAAGCAGGGGATACATCAGCATACAATAGCGATCGTAAAGTCATTGGTAAGCTATTTGATGTTTTAGGTGCTCGTTTTGCAACACGCAACGGCGGCTACACTCGAATCATCAAAAAAGATCAAAGAGTTGGGGACAATGCTCCAACATGCTTTATCGAGTATTTGCCTAGCTAGTTTTCTAAGGTTTTTAGGCCGCACGATTTATCGCAGCGGCCTAAAAAATTCTTGTCGAATAAACCCTTTACTATTTAAAAATTCTCATTTATCATCTGGGTCGACTTATGGTAGTTTTATCATAAGGTCTACTAGATGGGGATGACATGCCGAACAGAACACCGATTAAAGTTGCGATCAATGGATTTGGACGAATAGGGCGACTTGTTTATCGCATTATTAAAGAAAATTATCCAGACGTTGAAGTCGTTGCGGTCAATGACTTGGTGTCCCCAGAGAATTTGGCATATCTTCTTAAGCACGACTCGGTTCATCGGAGGCCTTCATTCCAAATTCATGCTGAAGGGCAGTATTTGGTGTGTGATGGGACCAGGTCTTTAGTTCTTTCTGAAAAAGATCCTACACAACTTCCTTGGAAAGAGTTAAAAGTCGATTACGTAGTAGAATCAACCGGGTTGTTCACTGAGGCTAAAGAGGCTGCCAAGCATCTCATTGCAGGGGCTAAACGGGTGATTATTTCAGCTCCATCTAAAGGGGACGCCCCCACACTTGTCATGGGTGTGAATGAAAAAGAATATGATCCTAAAAAAGATTTTGTTGTTTCTAACGCGTCCTGTACAACGAACTGTTTAGCGCCTCTTACCAAAATTCTATTGGATAATTTTGGTATCGAAGAGGGGTTAATGACAACAGTTCATTCGTTAACAGCAACGCAGCACTCTGTGGATGGCCCTTCTAAAAAAGATTGGCGGGGAGGTCGGGCTGCGAGTATCAATATTATTCCATCCTCTACTGGAGCTGCCAAAGCTGTTGCTATGTGCTTGCCAGAGGTCAAGGGCAAGTTAACTGGCATGGCTTTTCGCGTTCCAACGGTGGATGTTTCAGTTGTCGATTTAACGGTAAGATTAGGTCGCGATACGACCTATGAAGAAATTTGCCAAGCCGTTAAGCTAGCATCAGATGGTCCTATGAAGGGGATTGTCGCATATTGTGATGAAGAGGTTGTCTCTTCCGATTTTATTGGCCATACGGCTTCTTGTATTTTTGATAAAGGAGCTGGAATTGGGTTGAATAGTCGTTTTTATAAATTAATAGCCTGGTATGATAATGAAATGGGATATGCTCATCGCGTTATCGATTTACTGCGGTATATGGCATCCAAAGAAAGTGTGTAGTGATTTTTTTATAAGCAGGCTGAGAGATTTCGACTCAATCAAAAAATCACTACAAAGATAAACTTACAACAACGGAAAGATTAAGTGAATTTTACGAGAGAACCAATCATTGAAACAATTATTTCCCCAAGAGAGGGATTTAAACTCCTCGTGCGCAATAGCAAAGGGGGAGGGTTAGAAGAGTATAGTGTGGATGCGCTGGAAGTTGTGTCATTTGGACACGCGTTCTTCTTCCGCTCTTTAGAGGGCCCAAAAGCATTTTTAGTTCCTGCTAGCGACTACGAACTTGCAGAAGTTAAAGAAACACGCGTTGCATTGAAAACAGTCAGTCATGAGCGCAATATTAAGATCGGAGGAGGCAGAGAAGCTTCTATTCGCGGTGGAGCTCGAGCGCCTGTTGTTGAAAAAGAAATAGAGCCAGCAGCATCTGATGAGGATCTTAGTTCAGAATCAACGACAGAAGAGACTGCGGATTCTCGATTGGATAACAAAAGACGCGATCGTCGTCGCCATCGCCGTCGTAGACCGTCTGATGAAGAGTGGGGAGATCGTAGTAAGCCACAAGACCAACAGTCTCGTGAAAATGAGCCGACTAGGGCGGATGGCGCCACTGAAGGAGGTGGTGCCGAAGATGAGACGAAAGTTTCATCTTCGATATTCAGCCACTTATTTCCCCCTCCAACAACCCTCATTTCCGAAAATCTCGGCCGTTACAAAGGTAAAGAATTTTTTGAAGGAAATTCTCTTTCCAAAGTAAAAGAAGAGAAGAAAGCTGAGGAAGAAACCCCTCCAGCTCCGTCTCCTGAAGATTCTGAAGGATCCTCACCCCTTCATCGAATTGTTCCAGAGAATGTAAGCGCATCCTCTTTTACAGCAACCAACTTTTCCCCGTTACAAGGGCCATCTGGTTTCGATTCCTTCTTCTAAATCGTTTCTCTTAACCCATATGGCAATCACCATATGGGTCTTTTTTTGCTAAGTTATTGATTGTCAGGTTGATGCGATTTTTGTGTACAAAATCACCCCTATATTCTATACATAACATGACTAAAACAACCCCCTGTTTTCATACATATGCAGCGCTTTTTTAGAAAAACTCTTTGTAAATGGAAAGATAGCCCAATCCGAGTTCCTCTCATTGTGAGAGGTGCTAGGCAGGTTGGAAAAACTTTCGAGATAGAATCATTCGGGAGAGAAGAATTTAAGAATTACGTGAATGTTAATTTTGAGTTTTCCTCTATCTACGGACAATGTTTTGAAACATTTGATCCCGCTTCCATCGTGAGCCAGATAGAGCTTTTAACAAACCAAAAGATTACTCCTGGGGAAACACTGCTTTTTCTGGATGAGATTCAACAATGTCCAAAAGCCTTGCAATCTTTACGGTACTTCAAAGAGCAGTTGCCAGATTTACATTTGATTGCAGCGGGATCTCTTTTGGAATTTGCCATTCGCGATGAAGATTTTTCCTATCCAGTGGGGAGAGTTCAGTTTGCAAAACTGTATCCACTTTCATTTGAAGAATTTCTAATTGGTTTAGGCGATTCTTCCTTGCAGGCAGCGCTAGCTTCTTTTGATATAGCAAAGCCGCCGCCGCTTGCTATTCATTCGCAGCTTCTTCAAAAGGTAAAAAATTATTTTGTAATAGGAGGGATGCCCGCTAGCGTCAATGCTTTTCTAAAAACTCACTCCTATTTAGAAGTGAAATACGCTCAAAAAGCTTTGTGGGATGCTTATGAAGCTGATTTTGGAAAGTATGCAAATAAAACACAACATCGTCATCTCAAAAAAATCTTCGAAGAGAGTCCAAAGCTCATAGGGGATCATGTAAAATATAGTCGAATCGATCCGGAACTCCCCAATCCTGCCCGCTCTATGAAAAGCGCAATTGAACTTCTTAAATTAGCAGGTCTTTTACATCCCATTAATTCGACTACAGCCGAAGGGCTCCCTTTGCTTGCAACAGAGAAGCAGCATGTGTTTAAGCTTGTTTTTTTAGATATTGGGTTAGTTGAGCAGGTGATGAATGTAGATCCGCACGATTCAGATCTTATGACAGGAGCTCTTGCAGAGCAATTTGTTGGTCAAGAGCTATTAGCGACATCCGATCCTTTCTTGGAAGAGCGGCTATTTTTCTGGACGCGAGAAAAAACCTCAAGTTCTGCGGAAGTAGATTACGTGATTGCCTATAAGGGTCACATTTTTCCCGTTGAAGTCAAAGCAGGAAAGACAGGAAAACTAAAGTCTCTTCATGTGTTTATGGAGGAGAAAAAAACTCTATTTGGAATAAAAATTTCACAAGACAGCATGAAATGGGAAAAAAATATTCTTTCGGTGCCATTTTATATGGTAGCGCATTTACCTCGTTTAATCGATTCAGTAATGAGCCAAGTTTCATAATACACACAAACAACTTGAATGATATTCATATTTAGGGTTAAGCTTGTATCTCCTTTCTCGCTTGGATGGTGGAATGGTAGACACTGGGGACTTAAAATCCCCTGCCAGCAATGGCGTGCGAGTTCGACTCTCGCTCCGAGCAATATTTAGTATGAATGGGTTATGCAAAAACATGACCTCCTGACAATTGAGACGAATTGTGCATTGGGCCACTACTGGGCCAGTGCGAAAAAATCAGGAGATTATTTTTTATGGCATATATTCAAAAACGAGTGCACGTATCTGGAAATACGACTTATCGTGTGCGCATCCGTTTAAGCGGGTCTCCAGATATTTCGGAATCCTTTCCAACAAGACGGGCAGCGAAAGAGTGGTCTTCCAAAATGGAAGGGGATATTCGGCAAGGTAGATATTTCGGAAAGGTGGAAAGTAAAGAACGTACTTTTACCGATTTGGTTGATAGGTACCTGAGTCGAGAGCTCTCTAACAACTCAAAATCCTTTTTAAAATACAAGCTGCAGCTGTTTTGGTGGCAAAAGCACCTGAAGGAGTATTTTCTCTGTCACATCACTCCGTCTGTTATTTCTGAGCTCAAAGAGCAGCTTCTTAAAGAAAAGACGCCGCGTGGGACTCTGAGATCACAATCGACGGCTAATCGCTATTTAGCGGCTCTAAGCGGGGCATTTAGCGTTGCGGTTAGAGAGTGGAATTGGCTTAAGGAAAATCCTGTATTAAAAATTACTCGATATAAAGAGGGGAAGCCGCGAGAGCGGTTTTTAAGCAAAGAAGAGATTGAAGCGCTGCTGACTATTTGTAAAAAGAGCAAAAGTCCCCATCTGTATGCAGCGACGCTATTTGCTGTGTGTAGTGGAGCTAGAAAAGGGGAGATCTTAGGCCTTAAGTGGAAAGACCTGGATTTTGCTAGAAATACAGCCACCTTTAGAGATACAAAAAATGGAGAGAATCGTACTATCCCATTAACTTGACAAAGTCACATTAGACAAGACTTTTTTTGAGCGTCAAAGCTCCCAGGGATCGAATAGCGCAAATGGGGCTAGTATTGAATAATACAACCCCATTTGCGCTATTCGATCCCTGGGGCTTTCACGCCAAAAAAAGTTTTTGT
>CAMAVL010000008.1 GCA_945861735.1 Chlamydia trachomatis | reverse complement strand
ATATTGTTAATATTTTGCGACTTATGATCGACGATCCGCGGGAGCTTTCGCGCAGGTCCAAATCCAAGTTTCAGGCCGACTGCAGTATAAACAGGTTCAAATTAACAAGACTTTAGAATGATCATCATCACGATTTCTCCCTACTTTGAAAAGAGAGGCTCATCAGAGACTATAGTTGTTGGGATGGGATCGCCAACTGTCATTTGCTTGAATCGCTTACCCAAAGAAACGACCGAAACAATCCATGCCAATAGAACGGCTAGTAGAATCATCGCTATATAGGGAGTAGACGAGGCTACCGTCCCTAGAAAAATAATAAACCCTTGATAGACTAGTGACGATCCCGACTTACCAAGTCCTGAGCCTAAACCGTCAATGGCAGACTTTCCCTTGAGCTTAGACTCTGAACCCAGCGGTAAAAAAGCTAACTCTTTGGAAGCATCAAACACAGAGTACTTACTCGCTTTGCTGAGACAATTCTGAACTGAACCGCAATAAACTGTCATCACAAATGGGGCAACCCCAAAAAGGGTCAAGGAAATGGCTGAAAGGGCATCTCCACAAAACATAAAAGTGAAAAAGCCAATGGCCAACACTGTCATAATCACAGGGGTGAGAATCGCTGTAAACGTCCAACCCAACCTTGTGATCATTAAAGAAAAGAAAACGCCTCCAAATGTGGCTAGAATACCCGTTCCAATCGTAATTTTATTCATATGCTCTAGCATCTCTTGCGGATCTAAAAAGAATCGCTTTAACTGATCTTTCCAAAGCACATCCGTTAAATTAATCGAAATATTGTAGCCTAACACAATGATGGCAAGTGCGATGAGATATTTAGAACGCGCTATATAGGCAATACTTTGACGAATCGAAAGACGGTTGGCCCCTCCCTCTTTGTCAAGAACCTCTTGCGCAGCGTTTTCTGAAGTTAAAACTTTACGGTTAATCCAGTAATAAAGACCAATAGCTGATAGGCCTAGAGCCGTAACGAGAAGAATCAGCTGACAAATCGTTCTTTCCCAAGAATCGGTGATGGAGCTCAAAAACGGCATAGAAATCGCCTGGGAAAATATAACACCCAAGCTTCCTCCAAGAATAGGAGCTATATTAGACCCTATGTTAAGGATCCCATACGTTCGCTTCGCCTCCCCAACTTCTGTCACATCATTAGCGAACCCCCAAAAAAGAACTGCTAAGACAAGAACTGCCCACAATTCTGAAATGACATAAAATGAGGTGAATGTCCAGTTACGAACCAGAGCAATAAACCCCTGAAACCCTTGAGGTAAATTGACTTTAAGAAAATCTCCTAAAGTGTCTAAGTGAAGCTGCTCACTATAGGGATAAAGGACAAAGGCAAAAAGGAGAAAATAAGAGAGAAAAAGGGAGATCAATACATAAAAAACAGTTTCTTTTTTACACCAACGCCTCAACCGGGTGTAAAACCAAGTCGCAATAAAAGCCGCTGGAAGCATACCCCATACCTTAATGAAAGGAATAACTTCGGCTCCGGAATGTTTGGCTGTTAATATAATTGCATCTTTTAAATTACGTAATATATTGTAACAAATACACAAAATAAATAGGAGGATGAGCATAGAAACGACCTTTTTGACCTCTGTTCGATGAACGGGCCAAAAGATCGAGCGAAAAATACCAAATTGATGTTTTTTTGATTCTGTCATAATTTTCACAAACACCTCATCATACAAAATAAAATCATTCCAAAGCAACTCAAAAATATTTTACACACATCATTCTATAAAGAGGGAGTTGCATAACTGAAGCTTTGGAGACCAAATTTGATGATTTTAACGTCGGTTCGGTTTTTCGCAAATTGACCTATCCTATTGGACATAGGCGATTTGCGAAAAATCCGAATCCGACGTTAAAAGCGCGAATTTGGGTTTCAAGTGGAGTTTTGCAACGCCCTCTAACTTGACAAAGCCACATTAGATAAGACTTTTTTTGAGCGTCAAAGCTCCCGGGGTTCGAAGATCTCAAATGGGGCTAGTTCAGATCAAGGTAAAATAAAATACTAGAAAAAAAAGGCCATATCTTTTATCTCATAACGATTAGATCTAAAATATTATTTTCGTGATTTTATCCAGGAGAGCACATGGCATCTAGCATATTCAACTTAAACAAAACGAAAAAATGGGTTCGAAACATCATCGGCCCATTTCTTCTCATTACCTGCTGTCCTCCAATTGTTATGCTATTGTGGTATACAAATGTTTTTTTGGATGGTTCGATTAAAAATCTATGGGACTTATTTTCTACGCAAGGATTCTTTTCAACCGTCTATGCCATTTGGGCTCCTTTATTTTTTGGAACCCCGATTGCCTGGAAGATTTTAGCTATCTTTGGAGGGGTGGAATTGCTTTTAATGAAAATTTTGCCAGGAAAGCCTTTTAAAGGACACTTGACTCCAAAGGGAAACATTCCAGTCTATAAAGCGAATGGGATTCTCGCTTTTATTACAACGATCGCTCTATTTTGTTTAAGCGCTTATTATTTCAAGTTATTTTCTCCAACAATTATCTATGACAACTTTGGAGCCTTGCTTGGGGCTTTGAATTTTTTTAGTGTCCTCTTCTGCATTTTCTTATATTTTAAAGGACGCTTTAAACCATCCTCAACAGACTCTGGAACAACGGGCAATGTCGTCTTTGATTACTTCTGGGGCATGGAACTCTACCCCCGCATCTTCAATTGGGATATCAAAATGTTCACTAACTGCCGGTTTGGGTTGATGTCCTGGGGCTTGATCCTACTCTCTTTTGCAGCAAAACAAACCGAGTTGTATGGATTAACGGACGCTATGATCGTCGGCGTTTCATTGCAACTAATTTACATTTTTAAATTCTTCTTTTGGGAAACCGGCTATCTCCGTTCGATGGATATCATGCATGATCGCGCTGGATTCTGCATCTGTTGGGGTTGCTTGGTTTGGCTCCCATGCGTTTACACATCCCCTACACTCTACCTAGTCAATCACCCCGTCCACCTTGGAATTGGCACAGCGCTTACCCTCTTTCTCATCGGGGCCTCATGTATCTTTATTAATTATCTAGCAGATAGACAAAAACAATTCATCCGCCTCACAGACGGAGAGTGTTCGATTTGGAATAAAAAGCCTGAACTCATCTTTGTCAATTACCAAACTGACTGGGGCGAAAACAAACAAAGCATTCTTCTAGCCTCCGGCTGGTGGGGCATTTCCCGTCACTTCCACTACCTACCAGAAATTATAGCAACGTTTTGCTGGAGCGCGCCTGCTCTATTTACCCACTTTGCTCCTTATTTCTACTTCCTCTTTTTAACGATACTACTCGTTGATAGAGCCTACCGACAAGAAAGACGCTGCTCCAAAAAATATGGAAAAGAATGGTTAAAATATTGCGAACGGGTCCCCTTTAGACTCATTCCTTTTATTTACTAACCCAAGTATATATACTGCAGTCGGCCTGAAACTTGGATTTGGACCTGCGCGAAAGCTCCCGCGGATCGTCGATAATAAGTCGCAAAATATTAACAATATAGGGCGACTTATGATCGGCGATCCTCGGGGCTTTGGCGCGGTCCAAATTCCAAGTTTCAGGCCAACTGCAGTATACTGCTCGTAGCTGAATCTGAGAATTTTGGCTCAGTAACAAGTGATACAGAAATATGATTTTTTACCACAGAGAGCACGGAGATCACAGAAGGAAGAGACAAGAATCTTAATTATTCCATATTTCTTCCTCTGTGATCTCCGTGCTCTCTGTGGTAAAAAATTCTTTTTTTAATCCGATTTTCATGCAAATTCTCAGATTCAGCTGTAACGAGTATATATACTCGTTACAGCTGAATCTGAGATTTTTTGACAAGGAGGCTGCTCAAAATTTTCTGTCTAGAACGAGAGACCATTGCCGCTCAAGCAAGGTTCTAAGCGAAGACGAAAAATCCGGGGTAAAGCCGACGCTATCAAAAACCGATTCTTCAGGTAGTTTGTGTATACTGCGCGGCGCTGACATCCTCCTCTTCTAGTCGAACGCACGGCTTCTAAATTTTAATCCAAAAAAATTTTTTAATTGTTTTGTGTACAGGTGATTTGTTATTATGGCCTCTTATGTCTTGTAAAAGTTCCTCCACTTAACCTGCTCATTGGTATTTTTATGACCGGCTCTTCAGCTCTCTTCCATTCTGAAAACAAAAATGCATCCACCCCACTTGTATTTATTCTTCTAGGCCCACCAGGTTCTGGAAAAGGAACTCAAGCGGCTCTCATCAAAGATCAACTCCAATTGCCTCATATTTCAACAGGAGATTTACTCCGAGATAATATCCGTCGTGAAACAACTCTAGGCAATTTTGCCAAAACATATATGAACAAGGGACAACTGGTTCCAGATCAAGTGATTCTCGATATGCTCTTTGACCGCGTTTCTGGACCCGACTGCTTCAAAGGATACATTCTCGATGGATTTCCAAGAACATTAGCTCAGGCGGAAGCCCTACAAGTCCATTTAAAAGGAATCTCTGATCCCGTTGTCATTAATCTCAACCTATCTAATGCAGAGATCATTGAACGGCTTACGAACCGTTTTACCTGTGAAACCTGTGGCGCTCCCTACAACCTAATCTACTTCCCTCCAAAAAAAACGGGGATTTGTAATATTTGCCAAGGGAATCTCACTCAAAGAAATGATGACACCCAGGAGATCATTGAGCAACGTCTTAAAGTCTATCATAAACAAACAGCGCCTCTAATTGCTTTTTATGCAGATTTAAAACTCCTTCATTCGATCGATTGTAGGCAATCAAAAGAAAATGTCTTTGCTGAGATTAAATCCTTAATTAACCCAACTTAAGCTCGAATTTGTACAAAAAAATTAGTGTCATTATTGGAGGTGGAGCGGCTGGTGTTTTTGGAGCGCTGACCTGTGCTCAATTTTCCAAAGACCGATCGGTTATTTTATTAGAAAAGACGCGCCAACTCCTTGCTAAGGTACGCATTTCAGGAGGCGGTCGCTGTAATGTGACTCACGCAGCTTTTGATCCTAAAACGCTCATTACCCATTATCCGCGCGGCAGCAAAGAATTGCTCGGCCCCTTTTATGTCTTCCAACCTCGCGATACGATCTCTTGGTTTGAATCTCGCGGGGTGAAACTTAAAACAGAAGAAGACGGCCGCATGTTTCCCATTACCGACTCTTCAGAGACAATCTCCGATTGCCTTCTAACAGAATGCAGAAAGCTTAAAATTGAGCTCCGAATCGAACAAAAAATAACCTCTATAGAAAAAACGGACGAGGGATTTCTGATTCACATGGAAACAGGGTCGCCTCTTTTCTGCGACACTCTCCTCCTTGCCACAGGAAGCAGTCCGCAAGGACTCTCATGGGCCAGGGCCCTTGGCCATTCGATTGTCCCCTTGGTTCCTTCTCTTTTTACATTTAATGTTCCAAGCTCTCCACTTCTCGATCTCAGCGGAATTGCAGTGCCCGATGCCATCCTCTCCCTAAAAGAATGTGGTCTCAAACAAAGGGGCCCTCTTCTTCTTACTCATTGGGGGTTTAGTGGACCCGCCGCTTTAAAATTATCTGCTTGGGCAGCGCGTATTTTACATGATACAAATTACCACGCGGAACTGCTGATCCATTGGCTCCCTAATTTCTCCTCTCAAGAAATTTATGAGAAGCTCATATCGATTAAAAACAAAAAACCATTAAAGAATCTTGAAAACGAAAATCTTTTTTCCCTTCCTCTCAATTTATGGAAGAAATTTTTGCAGATAAGTTCAATTCCTCATTCAACTACTCTATCGAACATTTCCAATCATGCCCTTCGCATTTTAAGTCAAACCCTGACGCAAAGCTCTTTTCCGATTGCAGGAAAAACAACCTATAAGCAAGAATTTGTTACCTGTGGAGGAATCCAACTCAAAGAAGTCGATTTTCAAACGATGCAAAGCCGGCTTGTTAAGGGGCTCTACTTTGCAGGAGAAATCCTCGATATCGATGGGGTCACAGGTGGATTTAACTTTCAAAATGCATGGACAACTAGTTGGATTGCAGGAAAGGCGATGAGCACATTATGATTTATTTATATCTGGTTCTCTTTACTCTTTTTAGCTTTTCCCCTCTCCATGCAGTAGAAGATACCATTGAACTGATCTCCAATCACCCCATAAATGCAGAAAACTTAAATAACGCACTCTCCAGAAACAATATTCCCTTAAAAGTATTTATTGGAGACCTAAACAAACACGGAAATGCCTTGAAGAAAAACAGGACTCAATTAGGGCACTATTTACGCAAATTCTCCTTAGATTTTCCTCTAAAAGCGCCCGTTGACAAATCCATTTCTAAAATCATTTTTTATAACGTAGATCGCGACTATAAACGATTTACAATCCATAAATTCCCTAAAGACAAAATGATCTTATTTATGTGGGAGCCCCCTTGCGTCTTAAGACAAATGTATTCTACCAAAACAGCCTCTTGGTTTTCAAAAGTCTATACATGGGATGATGACTTAGTTGATAATACAACCCATTTTAAATTTTACTATCCCGTACTGCAGCCAATGATCGAAACGCTTCCTTCATTTGAAGAAAAAAAACTCTGCACTCTCGTTAGCTCTGATCTTGCAAGCAAACATCCTAATGAGCTCTATTCTGAAAGACGGCGAGTCATTGCATTTTTCGAAAAGGAATCAAATGCCGATTTTGAGTTTTATGGAAGGTATTGGAATCCTGCGGAACATCCTTCTTATCGGGGAACCATTGAAGATAAGATCAATACGATCAAAAATTATCGGTTTAGCATCTGCTATGAAAATAGCACTCATATCAAGGGCTACATTACAGAAAAAATCTTTGATTGCTTTGCAGCTGGAAACGTCCCCATTTATTGGGGAGCTATCAATATTGAAGACTACATTCCTAAAAACTGCTACATCGACAGAAGGGATTTCCAGTCAACAGAAGAGGTTTATGCCTTTATCAAAGGGATAGATAAGGAACAGTATGAGCAATACCTATTTCATATCCGCAATTTTTTAAAGAGCGCCGAAGCTCAACTTTTCTCAGGCGCCCAATTTGAAAAAATCTTTTGTGATGCAGTTAAGGGATTGTAAGGAAATAAATTTTATAGTTATATAGGAGAAAAACGGTTCAGATTTTGAGTATTTTTCCGCAGCAGGGGTTTTTTCTTCCCCTGCAAGGGAAAACACTCAATAGATGAATCGATTTTTCCCTATAGAACTGAAAAAGTTATTTTCTTGCAGTCCCTAAGTAGATGGAGCCTGTTTTTCTTCTAATAAAGCCCTACGTTGAATTCTTTGAATAATATCTGTGGTTGAAATCCCTTGAGTATAGGGCACCATTTTAAAAATTCCCATTCTAATTGGGGCTCCATACTGTTCATTGAGCAACACTGGATTTGCTACAAAATCATCTCCATGGACAACAACATCAATATGACGCTCATTCAACCACTCTTCCGTGATTTTTAATGGGGCTGCTGGAATGACTTCATCGACAACCCTTAAAGCCTCAACCATTGCAACACGCTCTCTTAGCGTTAAAATAGGAACGCGCTTATAAGAGGCGACATCTTCGTCTGAGTGAACGCCAACAATCAAATAATCCCCTTCAGCCTTCGCTTTTTTATAGAATTCTATATGACCTAAATGGGGAAGATCCCCTACAACATCTACATAGACTCTTTTGAGCTTGAGGGAAGCTTCTTCTGCATCTAAAGAAAAAGAACCTACTAATAAAGCACCGATTAAAAATAACATTTTGCGAGTCATATAGCACCTTTTGAGTAAAAAAACATTTTTAAACATCTTAAAAATTTTAAAAAAAATAAGTTAAGAAGGAGGGAGTTGCATAACTGAAGCTTTGGAGACCAAATTTGATGATTGTAACGTCGGTTCGGTTTTTCGCAAATTGACATATCCTATTGGACATAGGCGATTTGCGAAAAATCCGAATCCGACGTTAAAAGCGCGAATTTGGGTTTCAAATGAAGTTTTGCAATTCCCTCGAAGGAATCAGAATAAAGTTTAGCAATGTGCCTGATTATTTTAAAGGACACACCTCGAGAATTTATGAAAAACCAATATTTTTCTTCGATCTTTCATTGACAAAACACGGATCACCTCCACATTCCTATAAATAATCCTATTCTTTATATAGCCCCCATGTTACAATCGCTGAATTACACTCTAACAAAAGTAAATAAATATGAGTTTTGAAAACTTCAATTTGCACGCAACTATCTTAAAAGCAGTAGTCGAGGCCGGACTGGTTACGCCAACTCCGATCCAAAATCAAGCAATTCCACAGATAATGAACGGACTTGATCTACAAGCTTCAGCACAGACAGGAACTGGAAAAACAGCAGCATTCCTCCTTCCTTCTTTAAATCTTCTTACGAAACCTCCGGCACTGCCAGGAATCGGGCCTCGTATTTTAATTTTGGTTCCGACTCGAGAATTGGCGATGCAAGTAGCTACAGAAGCTGCTAAATATAGTAAACACATGTCTCAAATTAGAACTGTGTGTATCTACGGCGGCGTCCCCTACCCTAAACAAAATAAAGACCTTTCTCGTCCTTATGAGATCCTCGTGGCAACGCCTGGTAGACTTATCGATCAGCTCAATCGCGGTCGAATTAAACTATCTCGCCTAGAAATGCTGATTCTTGATGAGGCAGACCGGATGCTTGATATGGGCTTTATTGAGCCTGTGGAACAAATTGCAGCTTTGACGCCAAAAACACGTCAAACTCTTATGTTCTCTGCGACTCTTAAAGGATCCGTTCTTAACTTATCCAGACGCTTACTGAACAAACCGCTAGAAATTAGTGTTGCTTCAGAGCATGAAAAACATGACAACATCCACCAGTGCCTACATAACGTAGATAATCTGGAGCACAAATACCGCCTATTGGACCACCTTTTAACAGACGCTGCTGTGAAGCAAGTCATTGTATTTACTTCGACAAAACACCAAGCGGATAGCCTCGTTGATAAATTACACGAATGTGGACACGATGTCGCAGCACTCCACGGGGATATGAATCAAAGACAGAGAACTCGAACAATCACAGAACTGCGCCAAGAGCGTATTCGCGTGCTTGTAGCAACAGATGTTGCAGCTCGAGGAATCGATGTTCTGACAATCAGTCACGTCATTAATTTTGACCTGCCTAGAAACGTCGAAGATTATGTCCATCGCATTGGAAGAACTGGTCGAGCAGGCGCTAAAGGGACAGCCCTTTCATTTGCTGCAATCAGAGATATGCAAATCGTTAGAAGAATCGAGCAGTTCACAGGACAAAAAATTGCTACGACTGTTATTCCTGGAATGGAGCCTAAATTCAAAGGCGACGGGGGAGCTCCTAGACGCAGTCCTTATCCAGCTGACAGCAGAAGAAGACCCTACATGGACAAAAATCGCAAACGCAACTTCAACCGTTCTTAAGTTGTCATATTCCAAGCCATTCTCATAAGAGCTCTTAAATCTTTTAAGAGCTCTTTTTTTATCATAATACCTCGATGTTTGATAACCAACGAGATATGGTCGCATTTTCAGCGAGTTTCTTTCTTCAACTCATTTTTTGTCGTGTACAGAGGTCTTTTGTCTAAGCTGAGAAAAAACCTCAAATCGATCTAATTCATTGATCTCGACTTTGCCACTTTTTCTGGCCCCTCATGCGTGATAACAGAGCCATCAAGCTACATTTAGAATTGCCCCAAGAGCCCCAGCGAATACCCGTCGAGGCGCTGTCGCCTCCTTAACACGCTCTCGAATAACGGTCCCCAAGTTAGGGATCTTGTCGAAAACAAGAAATCGATCCAACAAATACTCATAAAAACAAATACCGAGCCTACGACAAGTGAGATTTAGGCTGCCAAAGGTATCCCAGGCTTGGCGACCCTCATCACTGCGAGTCCCTCCCCGATATTTTGCTTTTTACCTTGGCCCCTCTACCTCCTGTCTCGCTTAAATTGTTATGTAATGGTGTTGTTGGGCGTTCTAACACAAATAACAAACGGTCTTTCTTGGCATAAGTCAACCTTAGCTTGACAAAGTCACATTAGACAAGAATTTTTTTGAGCGTCAAAGCTCCCGGGGTTCGAAGATCGCAAATGTATCGAGTAGGAGGGAGCCTTTTAGCTCCCGTCCTCTCACACCACCGTACGTACGGAACCGTATACGGCGGTTCATGATCACTATGACCTAGCGGTGTTGTTCTGTTGTTGCATGCATCGCATCAACAGTATTCTTCCCGACTAGGTAGGTTCGAGTTTCCTTCTCGTCTCGTCAACAGTCACACCATACAAAGAGGGTACAAGATTCTGTCTTGAGTCCTTTATTTTGGCCTTTTCAGTTCTGTGACATGTGTTGCCATAGAGAGTTAGATTCTTCCCTTCGTTCTCATGTTCGGGCCTTCATCGTCTCTCTACGAGTTATACTGCAGTCGGCCTGAAACTTGGATTTGGACCTGCGCGAAAGCTCCCGCGGATCGTCGATCATAATTCGCAAAATATTAACAATATAGGGCGACTTATGATCGGCGATCCTCGGGGCTTTGGCGCGGTCCAAATTCCAAGTTTCAGGCCGACTGCAGTATAAACAAATATTTGCTCTTATACTGCTTGAAGGTATGGAAGAATTCTTCTTGAGTCGCATCTCTGCGCGCTTCGTGAGTTAAAGTAATTGATTGATGTTTTAAATTTATTATGTATAGTTCAGCTTATACCAATTGATTCAATCATTTAGGATCACGAGGAGCTTGAAATGGCTATACCAAACGTCGGTCCTTTGCGTTATTCCTTATTTGCAGAGTCGATCTTAAAAACAATCCATCAAGTAGATCGAGCCATTTTGAGCCGAGCTACGTCTCCAACGGAAGAGGACAAGATCTTGCCTTCAGAGCAAATCCAGTCGATGGTTGCCCAGGCAAAGGCGGCTCTTAGTCAGCCTCAAACGCTTATAAATCAGCTCTCAACGATTCTTGTGGATTTATACGCAGAAGAGGTCTTTTCGGGTCAGATATGCACTTTGTTTGATCAGATGGATAAGGATTTTGTTGATTCACTCTGCCACTTGGGTGAGACAGTGGAAGGGTCAGCGCAAGGCGATTCAAAATATGAAAAACATCGCATTAGAGAAAACCCGCGACTTCTACTTACTATTGTCAATTTGGAAGGGGAGAATCCAATAGAGATTTTGATCAAAAATCAAGGCGTTTCTTTAAAAGATTTTAAACAAATTCTTTCTTCAACAAGGTTTCACATACAGGAGCAAATCTCAGCTCAGATTGTTAATAAGAAAATGTTTATCGAATCTTATTATCAACAGTTAGCTAAAGAGATAGCGGATCCTAATAAATCTCTGGATTTGAACTTGATTACAGGAGATGAAAACTTAGCATTTGAAGTTGCAAAGATTGTAGCAGCTCAAAGTGGATGGAAAATTTCCTTGTATATTGAGGAATATGGGATCAAAAATACAGACCACCTATTCACAATTGCTAAAATAGCCGCAGCTCAAAGTGGATGGGGCGTTTCTATGTATATTGAGAACTATAAGATCCAGAACACAGACCACCTATTCGTAATTGCTAAAATAGCCGCAGCTCAAGATGGAAGGCGCGTTTCTGCTTATATTGAGAACTATAAGATCCAGAACACAGACCACCTATTCACAATTGCTAAAATAGCCGCAGCTCAAAATGGATGGGGCGTTTCTGCTTATATTAAGGACTATAAGATCCAGAACAAAGACCATCTATTTACAATTGCTAAAATAGCCGCAGCTCAAGATGGATTCGGCCTTACTGACTGTATTAAGGACTATGGGATCGAAGATAAAGACCATCTGTTCATAATCGCTCAGGTAGCCGCAGCCCAAGATGGGGTGAATATGTTCAAATCTTTTGCTAACTATTCACTCACAGATTCAAAAGTCATTATTTGTAGATGTCTATGTGTTTTAGACATGCTGATTAAAAACAATCTCCTGCCTCAATTTGTCGGTTTTTTCGAGGCAGCCTGGCAAAAATTTCAAGAAATCGAAGAATTTAAAACTATAGACGCTGGGATAAAAAAAATTCAGCAATCGATAACGGAAATGGAAATACAATATGGGAAAGAAAAAGCCTTTGAGATCGAAGCGTTCCAATATGCTAACGCTGAACTCGATCGATTGGGGAAAATAAGGCTACGGCGTCTGACATTATACCAATTTAAGGAAGTTTTTTTTGCAGACAAAGGAAAAGCGATTCCAGAAGACTTGGAAAAGACATTTAAATTAGTGCGCGAATATCGAAATGCTGCATTAGCTGGATCTTTGACACGCCTTCTTTGTGAAGAGCAGTCTTCCAACGCTTCCTATGTAGAGTGTCACAAGTTGCTATTTGGTGATAAGAATTACTTAAGGCTTCCAATGATTTTCCTTGCAAAATGGGCGCCGGATCTAGATCAATCCAAAGCAATCTCATTCTTATTAAGCAGCATCCCTGAGCCATTAAACAATGAGGTCACGGGTGTTTTGCAAACATGGCTTCAAACACTTTTAGCCATGGATCAAAGTCCTTTATCCTCAAATAGAAAATGTGCCCTGATCGCTCAAGTTTTCCAATCTCTTAAAACTTCAGATTCTGCACTCTCGAAAGCCCTTCAAAAAAAGCTGTCTCAAGAGCTTTGTAAAAGACTCCGTTTCATCCAGACTTTATGCTTGTCAGGGCAGGCTAGGTATTTAGAGAGAGAATTTAGCTCTGAAATGATACAAGAACTGAAAAGCATCTTCTTAGACAAACTAAAAGAAGATTGCTTTATCGATCTGAAGGGCATAGACAAGCTCGCAGACAAATACTTGAAGACATTAGACACCTTGCGCCAGCCATTAGCCTGGAAAGTTTACGAAGAAAACATTCAAACACTTAAGGATTCTCTAGTTCAAGAGCAATTCCAACGCTTTATAGTCAGCATTCTTGAAGGCACATTTCTGACTGAGAGGTATCGAATAGATCTTAGCCCACACCTTAAGTGTCTTCACGAAAAATGCCCCGAGATCCTTGTGAAATGGAAGGCACCGCAAGTCAGCATAGTTATCAATCCATCTCAAATGGAGCCTTCTGAAAGCCGGCCGATTGATTTCCCTGCCTTTTTCAAAGAGAAACACGGGAATAAGCATTTTCAAATAGATGGGAAAGATCAATTCCCAATATTTACTGATTTTCTAGAGAAGACCCCGGATAATCAAAAAAAGGCTCTTGCAGATTTAAAGAAAAGGTTACGAACAGCTTCTAAAGAAGAAGCTCCTGACCATACAATAGAATTCCTGATGGAACTCTATTTAATAAAAAAAGGATCGCCCTTGCCCCTTTTAAGAAAATTAAATAGAGAACTCCAAAAGATTCCAGCCTTAGAGCTTGCTAATGATATTAACGGGTTGATTAAGGATCTTGAAGTCCCTTCAGTAAAATCCACCTTAAAGGTTATCGATACAGATGATTGGCAGGATTTATTTCTATCAGGAACGGAAGTCGAGGGAAGTTGCCAACGGGTTGATGGAGATCCCTTTTTCAATAAATGCTTGTTGGCCTATGTAATGGATGGAAAAAACCGGATGCTTGCAGTCAAAGACTCCTCTGGCAAGATCGTTGCGCGCTCTATTTTTCGTCTTTTATGGGATGACACGAATCAAAAGCCTCTTCTTTTTCAAGACGCAATCTACCCATGGCCTTGCAGAAAGGATCTTGTTTCAGCTCTTAATCAGCACGCGGAAAAAAGGGCTAAAGAACTGGACTGTCTCCTTGTCACAAGAAATTTCGATCGGGAAGAAATGAGCGATTACCCAGGAACGGCTGTTTCTTTAGGGAGCTCTTGTCCTTATGAATACGCAGATGCGCTAAGAAGTCTAATAATCAAGGGCAAGTTTAAAATAGATCGGCTTAAACAGGTGAAATTATCTTGATGGGGCGGGTTGTCTCTCATTGATGGTTTGAGGTTAAACCTAGGGTGTGACAAACGCGAGGAACGAGCGTTTGTCACACCCTAGGTTAAAACTATTTACAAAAACTGCAATCTGTTTTAAAACTTGACGATCCATCTAAGGTCTCACATGCCAGAACTTCCTCCAGATCTCAGTTCGCCATCTGCCAAGAACCCCTGCTATTCCCATGTCCCACCCCTGTCTGATCGCTCTCTTGGAACGTTACGCGATCAAATCAAAAAAATCATGATTCCGATGTTGATTAAAATCTTTCAACTGAAACTCGATTTAAATCAAAAAAATGGATTGCCGTCCCGATTGCAAAGCTTAAACAAAGAAACCTCTTCCGAAGAGATTATCGGTCAACTCCAAAACCTCGATGAGGATCTCAATCTCTTAATGCTCTGGTGTCAAAGCAGCCGCAATCAAATTGCAAAAGCACTCAACCCCTCCGAAGAGGATCAGAAACAAAAAATTACGACTCGCGCCCCAAAATCGCATTCTGATTTAGCTGTTAGCAAATCCTTTTCGGCAGCTGTTTCCTCGCAAGGCACCTCAAATGCGCCGCATACTACCTTTGTCGCTAAAGCAATCACGCCTCTTAAACAAAAAGCGACTTTCGCCTCTCGGTGGCTCTCTCTTTTCAAAAGATAGAAAATATTTAGCAGATCGGTTAAGATTAGTTCAAATTCTAACCCCATGAATCTCATGACAATACTCACACCTGAAACTAAAATTTCTCCGATGATGGAGCAGTGGCATGCGTGCAAGAAAACCTCACCCAATACCCTTCTCCTCTTTCGACTAGGCGATTTCTATGAAGCATTTCATGAAGACGCTATTGTCCTTGCAAAAGAGCTCGATATCACTTTGACCAAACGGCAAGAAATCCCGATGGCAGGCGTTCCTTTTCACGCAAGTGAGGGCTATATCGATAAACTCGTTGCTAAAGGCTACTGTATTGCAATCGCAGAGCAAATGGAGGATGCAAAAGTGACGAAAGGGCTCGTGAGAAGAGAGATCGTGCGCGTCGTAACACCTGGAACCATTGTGAATTCCACGTTGCTCTCAGATAAGGCCAATAATTTTCTAGCGAGTCTCTCTCAAGTCAACACCTTCTTTGGCTTAAGCGTCTTAGATGTCACGACAGCGGATTTCCGCGCGATGGAATTTGAGGATCCAAAACAACTTCTCGATGAACTCTACCGCCTCTCGCCTAAAGAAATTCTGCTCTCTGCCAAATGGAAACGGGATCATTTAGATTTGATCGAGGAGATCTCCCAACAATTTAATCCCACATTTAATATCCAAGAAGAGTGGTGCTTTGAGCACAAGTGCGCCTGTGATACTTTAATGCGCCACTTTCAGGTGCATAATCTCGATGGCTTTGGGCTTAAAGGGATGATGGCAGCGATTAATGCAGCAGGCGCCGCTCTATATTATGTTAAAGAAAATTTGAATCTCTGCATCGATCATATTCAAACACTGACTCCCGATTATCCTTCCCATTATATGCTTCTCGATCGCTCCACTCAGCGCAACTTAGAGCTCATTCATTCTTTGCAAGATGGGAAAAAAAGTCACACGCTCCTCCATCTTCTAGATGAAACACACACTCCTATGGGAGGTAGGCTCATTAAAAAATGGCTCGTTCATCCCTTGCTTGATCCAAAAGAAATTCATAAGAGACAGGCGGCTATTAGCGCCTTTCATGCAAATTTTTCGGCGACAGAGCATTTAAAAAAACACCTCGAAAAAGTGTTTGATCTCGAGCGCTTAATCATGCGAATTGAAACGGGATATGCAACGCCCCGAGACTTAATCGGCCTTGGAAGTTCTTTAGAACACATTGCTCCCATTTTTGATCTTCTAGAAGAGTTTCCTTCTTCTTTAATCGATGAAGATCGACTTCAATTAAATTCTCTCGCCTCTCTTGTCGATAAGATTCAAAGCGCAATTACGGAAACGCCTCCGTTGCGTCTCACAGATGGGGATATTTTCAAACCAGGGTATGATGCTGAGTTAGATGAGCTAAAAAGTTTGAAAGCCGATAGCCACTCCTGGGTTGCAGTGTATCAGGTGAGTTTGCGCGATGTCACTCAGATCAAGACATTAAAAGTTGGCTACACACAAGCCTTTGGGTTTTATATCGAAGTCAGTCGTGGCCAAGCCGATCGGATCCCTCCCTATTTCCAACGGAGGCAAACGCTTGTCAATGCAGAGCGCTTCATTACGGAAGAGCTCAAGGCTTACGAATATAAGATTTTGCACGTTGAAGAGCGGATGCGCGCCCTTGAATACACTCTTTTTCATGCACTTCGCAAAGAGATCTCCTCTCACGCTCTACAAATTCGCTCGATTGCGCAAGCGATTGCGCGGATCGACACGCTGCTCTCTTTAGCGCTTGTTGCGAAAAAACACCGTTACGTCTGTCCCATTGTCGATGAAAGTGGTCTCTTTCAAGTTAAAGATGGCCGCCATCCGGTCATCGAAGCCTCTCTTAAAGGGGAAACATTTATTCCCAATGACCTTCAGCTAGACACCTCCGAAAATCGCCTTCTGTTGATTACAGGCCCGAATATGGCTGGTAAGTCGACCTATATCCGCCAGGCGGCACTCATTGCAATTATGGCGCAAGTGGGATCCTTTGTTCCAGTCACTTCTGCTCGCATTGGGATCATCGATAAAGTCTTTAGTCGCATAGGAGCTAGTGATGATCTCTCCCGCGGACAATCCACATTTATGGTTGAGATGGCAGAAACGGCTAATATTTTACATAATGCAACACCAAATTCCCTTGTTATCTTGGATGAAATTGGAAGAGGGACAAGCACCTATGATGGGGTCTCGATTGCCTGGTCTGTTGCTGAATATCTCTTAACCCAACCGGGGCGCAACGCAAAAACCCTTTTTGCGACCCATTACTGGGAGCTCACCGCGCTTGAAAAACAAATCCCAGGCGCTGTCAATTACCATGTTGCAGTCCATGAATCTGCAAAAGGCATCGTCTTTTTGCGCAAAATCATGAAAGGGGGAACCGATAAAAGTTATGGGATCCATGTCGCAAAACTAGCTGGCATTCCACAACCTGTGCTTTTGCGCGCGCAGGAAATTTTGGCAAAGCTTGAGAAAAACACCGCACGCAAGTCACTTGTCACCGTAAAACAAAACAAAGAGATTCAGCTCTCTTTATTCAGTTAGGTTTTATGTTCGATCCAAAACAACTCGATCAATTTCCGACGCAAGCCGGTGTTTACCTCATGAAGGACTCTTTAGATAGAGTCCTCTATGTCGGAAAAGCCAATCATCTCAAAAGCCGCCTGAAACAGTACTTTACCCTTCATGACACACGGGCCATGATCCCCTACCTCATCGAACAGATCCATCACATCGATACGATTAGCGTCTCTTCGGAAAAGGAAGCGCTTCTTTTAGAAAATACTCTCATTAAAAAACACCAACCCAAATACAATGCGTGTCTCAAAGACGATAAAACATTTATTAGCCTCATGATCAATCCCCAGCATGCATGGCCCATGGTACGTCTCATGCGCTGCAAAGGGACTCCCAACGAAGAGGGGCTCTTCTTTGGCCCCTATACAAGCGCCTATGCCGCGCGCCAAACATATGAACTGATCACCAGGCTCTTTCCCTTGCGCCAGTGCTCTGATGAAGAATTAAAGCGCAGAACAAGACCGTGTCTACTCTACTCGATCAAACGGTGTTGCGCCCCTTGCGTCTCTAAATGCAGCAAAGAAGAATACCAAACTTACGTCAAAGACACGATCCGCTTTCTCAAAGGGGAAGATCAAGGCGTTTTAAAAGATCTCTACGAAAAAATGAAATCCGCATCCGCAGCTCTCGAATATGAAAAAGCAGCAAGTCTTCTCTCAATGATCCGACAAATCGAACATGTGCTCGATTCGAATCAGATCGTTTTTAAAATGAGTGGCAAAAACACCGATGCGATTGCTCTCTTTCGACAAGGGACAGAAGTGATCGTCGTGCAGCTCCTCTTTCGAGAAGGCAAGCTCGTAGGCTCTGAACATGCCCCCTTTTCCGATGTGCTCGAAGAAGATGAAGAGCTCCTCTCCTCATTTATTTTACAACACTACAAGACGCAACAATCGATTCCACAAGAGATTCTCATTCCCTGCGAGTTACCCCAAGCAAAATGGATCGAAGAGATTTTATTTGATACACTACACAAAAAAATCACTCTCACTTACCCCCAAAAGGGAGAGAAAAAAGAGCTCCTTTCACTCGCCCAAGAAAATGCAAAAGTGCAATTCCATCAGGAGAAAAACCATCAGGAGATCAAAGAGAAAATGCTTCTTGATCTCCAAGAGATCCTAAAGCTCAATCGCTACCCTAAACGGATCGAATGCTTCGACTCCTCCAATCTTTCCGGATCAGAACCTGTCGCCTCCATGGTCGTCTTTACCGATGGGGAAAGCGATTCCAAGCGCTACCGGCTATTTAAAATCAAACAAGCGGCTAAAGGGGACGATTATGGCTCCTTAAAAGAGGTTCTCACCCGCAGATTGACTAGAGCTAAAGCAGAGGATGACCTGCCGGATCTCATCATCGTCGATGGGGGCAAAGGGCAGCTCAATATCGCCCTATCCGCCTTTAAAGAGCTCGACATCGCATCCGTTGACGTCATTGGGCTTGCCAAGGAAAGCTCCCGCCACGACAAAGGGATGACCCAGGAGCAAATCTTCCTGCCCGGCCATCACGATCCGATCCTCCTATCGCCTAGATCCTCAATTCTTTTTCTCCTTCAGAAAATCCGCGATGAAGCCCACCGCAAAGCCATCACCTTCCAGCGCAAGCGCCGTCAAAAAACCACCCTCAAAAGTGCGCTCGACTCTCTCCCCGGCATCGGCACAATCAAACGCGCGCGTCTACTTAAAGAATTTGGCAGCATGAAGCGGATTTTGGAGGCATCGGAGGCAGAGCTTTTAGGGGTTAAGGGAATCACAAAGAAGGATATTCTGGCGATTCGTGTAAAATAGTTACGCCGACGGTAAATACTGGAGGATTTTTACCAAATCCAGGGGGCCTCATCCTACAGGAATTTTTACTGATCAAGTTGTGAATTTACTGAGGATAAGTTTACACCCAACCCTAATGGTGCAATTTTAGAATATTAACGGTTATACTGCAGTCGGCCTGAAACTTGGATTTGGACCTGCGCGAAAGCTCCCGCGGATCGTCGATCATAAGTCGCCCAATATTAACAATAGACCTTCTATATAACTAGGGGTTGAGGAGAGTCAAGAGTTTATCCCATGATGTTACCTATAATTTTCAGACTGGATGAATCTAACGAGAAATAGAGAGTTTGTTTTTTTGATTACTCTTCTATACGGGATCGTTTTCGGAATAATTCCTAGACGTCGCCAATGTTGCACTCAACTCTCTAATGACCAAGCTCTTGAACGGGCAAAACGCACCAATGTTTTAACGGTCTTGTTCACGTCGATTTATCATGTCTGTTTTAAAATTCTTGTCTCTATTAGTGGTTTTAAGCGGTTTGAGGAATGCT
>CAMAVL010000007.1 GCA_945861735.1 Chlamydia trachomatis | reverse complement strand
GATCCCCGGGGCTTTGGCGCGGTCCAAATTCCAAGTTTCAGGCCGACTGCAGTATAATCCCTCTTAGGTTTAAGCACTAAAAAACTCTTCGAGGACAACACGTAATTTGATATGGCGACGCACAGCCAGACGGCACCGTTCGATCCGCTCAAATATGCGCTCTAAGGGTGGACTTTTTTGACTAGCAGTGCGATGCATCTTGCTATACTTGAAAAGAATTTCTTCGAAAATGGCATCCATTTGGCGCCACTTTGACTCCCCTTCCGTTTCCACATCTTCCCCGCATTCTTTTTCAAGCTCCGCTGCGATTTTAATAAAGGCGGAGTAATCCGATGGAAGGCGGCACGAAAAGAGTTCTTCAACAAGTGCGGCTTTGCGCTGATGGGACTCGGAGGCAAACATGAGGGCTCGAGAAAGGGAGCCGTCCGATAGAAGGACAATTCTCTCTGCCTCATCTTGAGATTTGCCAAGTGTGATTAGATGGGTCTCAATGAGGTCTTGCGGGATGGGAAAGAAGGGGATTTTGCGGCATCTAGAGAGCAATGTCGGCAGCAGAATCTCAGGCTGGTCTGTGAGAAGAATGATATAAGCATCAAGATGAGGCTCTTCGAGAGTTTTAAGAAGGGCGTTAGCGCTGACCGGGAGCATGTGATGGGCGTCATGGATAATAAAGACCTTGCAAGAGGCTTCAAAAGGGGGTGTGAGGACCTCTTCGATGAGTGAGCGGATCGATTCAACTGCATGGAGTCCACTTTTGCCATCGCCGCGTAAGATGTGTAGGTCGGGGTGGTTGTGGGTGGAGATGCGGCTTTTGTGGGATGGACCCATGAGAGCTACTGCTAGCTCTAATGCAAATAAGCTTTTTCCAACCCCTTCTGGGCCATGAAAGAGGAGTGTATTGGCGGTATTTTGATATCCTAGCATCTGCTGTAGGCAGGATTTAGCAAGATCATTTCCGAGAAATTTGGAGAAGGGCATCAATTTTTTTTACCGCTTGTTGGAAAACATATTCTGGGCTTTGGCTTGCATCGATGAGGAGGCAGCGCTTGGGTTCTTGTTTAACAATTTTTCGAAAAGCTTTGCGGATCTTTTGATGAAAGAGCAAGGTTTCCGATTCGATCCGATCTTTGCCGGAGCGGGTCTTGTGGGTACGCTCAAAGCCGATGACTGGATCTAAATCAAGATAGATGGTCAAGTCGGGCTGCAAATCATTACAGGCAAAGGAGCAGAGGAAGTGGACGAGATTGTCTTTAAATCCACGTGCAACTCCTTGATAAGCCAAGGTCGAATCATTAAACCGATCGCATAAAACGATTTGATTCATTTTCAAGCTTGGGACGATCACTTCATCGCTATGCTGAGAACGATCTGCTAAAAAAAGAAGAAGCTCGCACCGCTTAGACATCTGACTTGTGTGTTGTTTGAGCAATAACTCGCGGATCTCTTGTCCAATGGACGTGCCACCTGGCGCTCTTGTCTCAATGACAGGACATCCCTTCTGCTCTAAATAATGAAACACCTTCTTGATGAGAGTGCTCTTTCCAGAGCCATCTCCCCCCTCGAAGGTGATCAATTTGCCTTTATGTTTCATTCGGAGTTTCTTTTACTGTTGGATCCGATTCTAAAAACTCAATCCGTTGCATTCCAACGAGTGCATCTCCCTCATGAAGGTTGACTAAACGCACTCCTTGAGTCGAACGGCCCATCACGCGCACATCTTTCATGTTGATGCGCAGCGTTTGCCCAGTATTTGACATCAAAACAACGCTATCTTTATCGGTTAAAGAAATCGCTCCAATCACGGGTCCATTGCGCTCGCTTGTAATGATCGAACGGACTCCAACGCCACCGCGATTGGTTTGTCTAAACTCTTCAACCTCTGAGCGTTTTCCATAGCCGTTGGCACAAACAATGAGTAAGTTACCATCGGATTTGACGATCTCACAGGAAACGACAGCATCGTTTTCATTGCGCAACTTAGCCCCTCTAACACCACGTGCTACGCGTCCAATCGGTCGGATTTGAGCCTGATCAAAGCGGACTGCCATCCCATTTTTAGTAAAGAGCATGATCTGCTCTCCTTCATGGGTTAATCTAGCTGCAATGACTTCATCCCCTTCATCAATATTAATTGCATATACCCCTTTGCGTCTAGGAGAACTGAAGGCGGAGAGCTCTGTCTTTTTGACAACGCCTTGACGGGTTGCAAGCAAGATTGAAGCTGTATCTTCGAAATTCTTCACGCAGAGAACGGTCGCAATTTTTTCTAATGGGCGCATATCTTCAAGCAGATTGATTAATGGTTTCCCTTTTGTTCGGCGTCCGCCTTCTGGAATCTCCCACGCTTTAAGCCAATAACACCTGCCTAAATTAGTGAAGATCAAGAGATAATCATGGGTCGATGCGACATAGATATCTTTTAAGACGTCTGTCTCTTTTTTCATCTCTAGTCCAATCACACCTTGACCACCGCGACGCTGTTCTTTAAACGTATCGATCGGCATCCTTTTGATGTAGTCATCTTCTGAGATGGTGATAATCACAGGTAAATCTGGGATGAGGTCTTCAATATTAAACTCCCCTTCCGCTGCGATGACTTTTGTTCTTCGATCGGAGATGTGATGTTTTTTAATATCTAAGAGTTCATCTTTAATGATCCCTCTGACAAGAGTATCACTTGCAAGAACAGCTCTATAATGTGTGATTTTTACTAAAAGCTCATTATACTCCCCCTCAATCTTGCCATGCTCTAAGCCCGTTAATTGGTAGAGGCGTAGTTCTAAAACGGCTTGCGCTTGTCGATCGGTTAATTCATACCGAGCCATTAACTCTGACTTAGCAGCTTCTTTGCTCTCACTTGAGCGGATCAATTTAACGACATCATCCAGGTGATTGAGTGCCTTGAGATACCCTTCGAGGATATGGGCTCTAGCTTCTGCTTTAGCAAGCTCAAATCGGATGCGCCGGCGGATCACTTCCATGCGGTGCTCGATCCAAGCGGCAATCATCTGCTTAATGTTCATGACACGCGGCAATCCCTTGTCAAGAGCTAGCATGTTACAGCCAAATGTCACCTGAAGATCGGTATAGCGATAGAGTTGATTAATTGTGACATCGGGAATTTCATTTCTTTTGAGTTCAATAACGATCCGCATGCCGTCTTTATCTGACTCATCGCGAATATCTGAAATACCAGCAATTTGCTTGTCATTGACAAGTGCTGCTATCTTTTGAATGAGATCGGATTTGCTAATATTATAAGGGATCTCATCGACGACAAGGCGTTGTCTCTCGCCCCCTTCTTGATCTTCCACTCGAATAATACCACGCAGTAACAGCTTGCCGCGTCCCGTATGATAGGCTTCTTTAATGCCGCGATAACCGCAGATAACCCCGCCCGTTGGAAAGTCGGGTGCTGGCATGACTCCCATGATCTCATCGATTGTCGTCTGAGGATTATCGATAAGAAGTATTGTTGCGGCAATGAGCTCATTTAAATTGTGAGGCGGGATATTTGTCGCCATACCGACCGCAATCCCTGAAGAGCCGTTAGCGACTAAATTTGGGAATTTTGCAGGAAAAACAGTAGGCTCTGTTTTTGTTTCGTCGTAGTTGGGGATGTGATCGACTGTGTCTTTTTCAAGATCTTCCATCAACGCCATCGACGAATGCGTTAACCTGGCTTCTGTATACCGCATCGCAGCTGGTGGGTCTCCATCGACCGATCCAAAGTTACCCTGACCATCAATCAAACGATAGCGCATCGCCCAATGTTGTGCCATACGCACTAAGGTTGGATAGATCACCGTTTCGCCGTGAGGATGGTAATCACCCGATGTATCCCCGGAAATCTTTGCGCACTTACGGTGCTTGGAATTGGCGCTTAAATTCAACTGGCGCATCGCATACAAAATACGGCGTTGGGAGGGTTTTAATCCGTCGCGAACGTCTGGAAGAGCGCGTGCAATGATCACTGACATCGAATAACGAAGGTAGCTTTCCTTAACCTCTTCTTCGATATTGCGAGGAAGAACAATTTCATCTTTCGTATAAGACATGGTTTACTCTTTTGCTCCTTAGATGTCCAAATTCTTAACTGATAACGCGTGCTGTTCAATAAATCGGCGCCGCGGAGGAACCTCTTCACCCATTAACATGGTGAACATATGATCTGCTGCAATAGCATCTGGTAGAGTCACGCGCAAAAAGGTGCGCTTGGTCGGATCCATCGTCGTTTCCCACAGTTGATCCGCGTTCATTTCTCCAAGACCTTTATATCTTTGGATTTCAATTCCCTTACGCCCATTTGCTCTCAATAAATCAATCCCTTCTTTTAAAGTATGGACAGGGGTTTCTCTCATCTCATCATCGAGGATATCGAAAAGTTTACCATCTGCCACATAATATTGATCGAGAGAAAAATTAAATGTAGAAAGTTGATTTCTGATCTGCTCGAGATTAGAAAGTTCGTATAGCTCCATGAAAGGAACCGACTTAATTTTAAAAACTTTCATTTCCTCTGTTTGCTCTTCCTCTGGAATCGCAGCTAAAGTTTCTTTCAATTTCTGCCGTTGGATCTCTTCATCTTGTTTTTTAATTTCCGCAAAATCTTCCTCTGAGTACACAAAGCGGGAATCATCTCCGATCTGCATCTGGAATCTTGGCAACCTTCCCTGTTCATCTTTGGCATTTAGAAACTCGCGGAATGGGATCCCTTTGCGCTCAATGGAAATGAGTAACATTTCTACTTGACGAATGAGCTCAACGAGCTCTTCAATTTGCTCTTTTGGCAAATGATCCGTTTTCCCAACGAGCCGAATATGGATATCGCTGATCCCTAACTTCACCTGATACTCATCCATTTCTTTTTCAGAGTGGATGTAGCGGCTGACCTTTTTACGGGTCACACGATAGAGAGGCGGTCTTGCGATATAAATAAAATTATTTTCAATGAGCGCTGGCATATGACGATAGAAGAATGTCAATAACAACGTACGGATATGTGATCCGTCGACGTCCGCATCCGTCATGATGATGATTTTATGATAGCGCAATTTTTCTAAGTTGAAATTATCTAAACCGATCCCGCAACCAAATGCTGCGACCATGGCGCAGATCTCTTGATTTTGGAGGATCTTTTCTAATCTGGCTTTTTCGACGTTCAAAATCTTGCCGCGGATCGGCAAAATCGCCTGAAATCTACGATCTCTTCCCGTCTTAGCAGAGCCTCCAGCAGAATCCCCTTCCACAATATAAATCTCGCATAAAGCGGGATCTTTTTCTTGGCAGTCTGTGAGTTTTCCCGGCAATCGAGCGCTATCGAGCGCTGTTTTGCGTAAGGTGAGTTCGCGCGCTTTACGGGCGGCCTCGCGCGCCTGAGCTGCTAGAATTGCTTTTTCGACAATCAGGCGCGCAATTGCTGGATTTTCTTCCAAATAGGTCGTTAACTCTTCTCCAACAATGACTTGAACTAAGGATGTGATATCGCTATTTCCAAGACGCTGCTTCGTCTGCCCTTCAAACTGAGGATTTGGCACTTTTAAGGAGATGACAGCGGTTAATCCCTCTCGCATATCATCGCCTTGCACACCTATCTTATCTGTCTTAAGTAAGTTGTGCGCTTTAATATATTGATTCAAAACGCGCGTGAGCGCCGTACTAAAACCTGTGACGTGCGTTCCCCCTTGTCGAGTGGAAATATTATTGACATAGGAATACACGCTTTCAGTATACGTATCATTCCACTGCATCGCCACTTCAAATTCGACAACTCCATCCACCCCCTCTTTGGATCCTTTGATAAAGATCGGCTTGGGGAACATGGGGATTTTATTTTCATTTAAATAAGCGACGAAAGAAACGATTCCTCCTTCATAACAAAAAGAGATCTCTTGGGGCGCCGTTGCTCTCTCATCGCGGAAATTAATTGTTAGGCCGCGATTTAAAAAGGCAAGTTCTCGGAAGCGCTTCAGAAGAAGGTCGTAATCATAGACAGATACAGTAAAGATGCTGTCATCAGGTAAAAATGTGACCTTGGTTCCGTGCTTTGTCGTCTCCCCAATTTCTTTTAAAGCAGATATGGGTTTGCCTTGAGAAAAGTACATCTCATGCATTTTTCCATTTTGAGAGATCGTCACATGAAATTTTTTCGATAATGCATTCACGCATGAGACGCCGACGCCATGTAATCCACCAGACACCTTATAGGTTCCCTTGTCGAATTTTCCACCCGCATGCAAGATGGTCATAACAACCTCAAGAGCTGTTACATCGCGTCCTTGCTTAAGCGATTCCTTTTCATGCCGCCCAACTGGAATTCCACGTCCATCATCTTCAACAGTTACTGAATTATCTTTGTGCAAAACAACCGAAATCTCTTTACAGTGTCCAGCTAGTGCCTCATCGACGCTGTTATCGATGACTTCGTAAACCAGTTGATGCAGTCCATTGACTTGCGTATCGCCTATATACATACTTGGGCGCTCGCGCACTGCCTGAAGACCTTCTAATACCGTAATCGAACTTGCGTCGTATTCTTTTTCTTTTGACATCGTCGTCATCTCATTACTCTTAAGTTAACCTCTAGAATTTTCATCCAAGGCGAAAAATGATGTTTTTAATTTCAACAGCTGGAAAGCGACCTCTCAAGCATTTTAATAACCGAGGTCTCTCATGCTGTGCTAATAAACTATATAAAGTCGAATTAGAGACTTTAATAATGAGTATTCCATTTTCAAACGAAACTGCTTTTGTCATAGGAGCTAACTTCTCTCCAATAATCTCTGGCCACGCACTCAAAAGCAAATCGGGCCGATCTTGGTGCATAGCTCCAATCTGTCCCAACACGGCAGGAAGTAGATCTCGAATCTCTCGACTGGTTCTCCCAGTTCCACTATACCCTTCCGGTCTACGTTTAGCCATCGGCAGTCCTCTCTTCAAAAAGATACTCCGGACGGGGTGAAACGCACAAGGGAAATCTAAACCAGAAACGAACTTAGGGCTATTGCGATCAGAAAATAAATCGACATCGACAAGAAGTCGTTAAATGCCGTAATAATAGGACCCGATGCCACAGCAGGATCGATTCCAATGCGCGCAAAAAACAATGGAGAAAAAACGCCCAAGACCGTTCCCGCCAAACATGCCCCCATTAAACCAACCCCAACGACCACTCCAACCATTAAAGGACTCACGGTAGCTCCCGAAATGCCAACGAAATCGAGCAAATAAACAACAAGACCACACACCACACCAAAGAAGGCGCCTGTCGTGAGTCCTAGATACAATTCTTTAACGACCGTCTCCCCTTTATTTCCCCAAGAAAGAATTCCCATTGACATACTGCGCACAAGGATCGTACTCGACTGAATCCCAATATTTCCTGACATCCCCGTAATTAAGGGCACAAAAAACAGAACAAAGGTCAAAACGCCTTGTTCATATTTTTGAAAAGAGGCCATAACGACCACATTAATTAAGCCTGCACATAATGTAACGAAAAGCCAAGGAGCGCGTGCCAAAAAGCGTTTGAGCATCGGTTCATATTCATTGACCTTTTCAGCAGTACCCGCCATGTTCGCAATCGTTTCATCTGCGATATCTTCAACGGCATCCAAAATATCTTCATAGGTAATTAAGCCTACTAGACGATTATTTTGATCCACGACCGTTAAGGCTGAAATTTTATATCTTTCAACGATCTCGACAACTTCTTCGCGCATCGTATCTGGAGACACCTTATGTAAAATTGGACGCATCACCTGTCTTAATGAGACGGACGGAGGGTTCACAATCAAGTTACGCACCGGAACGTACCCTTGAAGTTCCCCCTCTTGATTTAAAACAAAGATTTGTCTTGCAAGATCAATTCCTGGATTTTGTCGGATATTGGCGGCGGCTTCACCAATTGTGACATCGATCATAAACGAGAAAAACTCGTTGGTCATCAAGCGACCAGCCGTATTCCTCTGATGTTTTTTAATATCTCGGATGCGCAAGGCTTTCTGAGCATCGAGCATCTCCATGACTCGTCTAAAACGTCTTTCGGAAATATCCTCGAGGACCTCTACAGCCTCATCCGGCGGCATGACCTCCATTAACATTTTGACTTCCGAATCACTAATATGGCGCAACAGAGCAACCCTAGTGCTACTGTCCGTATTAATCATAAATTCAATTTTATCTTCGACCCGGCTTAAATTTTCATATAAAACAAGCCTGGCTTGGGAAGGAAGACGCGATGCAGCATAAGCCAAATCGACAGGAGAATGCTCAGCCGTTATTTTAGCAATATCATGAGACATTGCTCCGGACACCTGCTTCTGGAAAGCAAGATCAAGCTTTTCCTGAAGAATTTCATGTAATTGAGACGTTTTCGAGTCGAGTAATCCACTAGTTACTGGCCCTGCTTCAGTGACCGTTTCAATCCCGTCTTCTGCTATGATTTGCATGGGTCACCCGCCGGTTGATAACACAGGTAAGATTAGCCCATCCCCCTTTATTTCTCAAGGATGAATTAATTTGTGTATAAATCGATTTTAGTCTAAAGTCACTCCTTATTACTCACCTCAAAAACAGAGAACCATGTCTACACCACAAAAAAGCACTATACTTCCTCCAGAAAAAATTCGCAATATCGCCATCATAGCCCACATTGACCACGGCAAAACGACCATGCTCGACAGCATGCTCAAGCAGTCTAACATCTTCCGAGATAATGAAAAAACTGCCGAGCGGATGATGGATAGCTACGATCAGGAAAAAGAGCGTGGTATTACTATTTTTGCTAAACACACGAGTGTTTATTTTGAAGATTATAAAATTAACATCATCGACACCCCTGGACACGCCGACTTCTCAGGAGAAGTGGAACGGGTTCTTGGACTTGTCAACTGCGTATTGCTCCTCATCGACGCACAAGAAGGACCGATGCCACAAACGCGCTTCGTTCTCTCTCAGGCTCTTAAATTGGGATTAAAACCGATTGTGATCTTGAATAAAATCGACCGTCCTCATGCAGATCCAGATCGCGCACTTAATCTTACATTTGATCTTTTTGTGGAACTTGGAGCATCCGATGAACAACTCGATTTTAAAATTTGCTACGCTTCAGGCCTTGGCGGTTTTGCAATCACAGAACTTAATGATCCTAAAGTGGATATGCGCCCCCTATTTGAGCTCATTATCAAAGCGGTGCCTCAGCCTCCGGGCAATCTAGAGCTTCCATTCCTTATGCAAGCGACAACATTAAGCTACGATGACTTCGTCGGTCGTCAAGCATGTGGTCGCATTCTAGAAGGCTTTGTAAAAAAAGGACAGATCATCTCTAGAATTGATAAAAGCGGTCACCCCACACAACATAAAATTCAAAAAATTGAAGGATACCACGGGTTGAGAAAAGTCGAAATGGAAGAAGCTGGAGTTGGAGACATTGTCAGTATTTCGGGCATTCCTGATATTTCTATCGGCGATACACTCTGCGATCCTCAGCACATCGTTCAACTCCCTCCGATTTTCTTAGCGGAACCCACTCTTTCCATTGAAGTAACCGTTAATAATGGTCCTTTTGTCGGAAAAGACGGAAAACACATCACCATGAATAAAATCCGAGAGCGCCTTCAGCAAGAGCGAAAAGCAAATATTTCTTTGAAAATTGAAGAAGTTGCTTCTCGCGATGATGCCATTCGCGTCTGCGGCCGGGGAGAGCTCCACTTAGCCGTTCTGATTGAAGCAATGCGTCGGGAAGGTTATGAATTCACCATTTCAAAACCTCAAGTTATTTTAAAAATGGTTGATGGCGAAAAACACGAACCCTTCGAAGTTGCCCACATCGAAATCCCTCAGGACTTTTCAGGAACCGTCATTGAAGAGCTTTCTAGAAGAAAAGGTGAAATGCGCGCACTCAGTACGAATGATCACAATATCACGACCCTCGAATTCTTTATTCCAACGCGCGGATTAATGGGCTATCGGAATGAATTCCTCACCATTACCCGAGGACTTGGCATTTTAACCTCTATATTTGAAAGCTACGGCCCTTGGAAAGGAACTATTCCTGGACGGATCCACGGAGCCTTGATTTCTAATAGCGTGGGCAAAACGACAGCCTATTCAGCTTTTAGCGTTCAAGAAAGGGGCTCTTTATTCGTTTCCCCTGGAGAAGAAGTTTACGAAGGGATGCTCGTTGGAGAACACAATCGAGATAACGACCTGATCGTTAACGTTGTTAAAGGCAAGCAGCTTACGAACGTACGCGCTTCAGGATCAGATGAAAACATCATCCTAACCCCGGCTCGTAACTTCACCTTAGAGCAAGCAATTGACTTCATTCAAGACGATGAACTTGTCGAGGTAACGCCTCGCTTCATCCGCTTACGCAAGCGCTTTCTCGTAGAAAGTGACAGAAAACGTAAAGGCTAGCGCTCTGGATTTTTTTAAAAAAACTTACACCAATCAGCCGTTCTTGACAGATCTCAAGAATGGCTGTTTTTTTTCTATCTGATTAAAATAAAACAAGCAATATTCTATAATAACAATAAATAAAATTAAACAAAGGAATTTATGTCTGTACTATTTAATTTAAGCGCACCACAAAATCATTCTGACATTTTTAATATGATTCAAAAACCAGGGACACCCGCTTCTGAAAAAATCGCCACTGTTTTTCAACAATTAACCCTCTCACCTGCAGTCTCTTCAAATCAGAGCCTAGGGGAGCTCTTTGATGTTATAGGAATCCATCCAAACGATCTTAAAGCACAAAACGTTATTAACTCATTACTTCCTCTAATTACAGAAGATAAAGTAAATATCTTTTCTTGTGATGAATCGCATGCAGAAATCCCGGGAATGTTATTCCTTGCCTCCAAAGAGGCTACTACAGATATCGCTATCTTTAAAGTGGGAAGAAAAAGAGCCGCTATGGAAACTTTAATGAGACGACTAGCACATCTTTTGTCTTTAAGTGATCAGATCATTCCCAGTGTTTTTTGTGCTATCCAATACCCCCCATTTACTTATCCTTCCTCCTCTAATTCTACAGAAGAAAACTTTATTGAACCCATTATTGAACCTCTATGGAATGGCAACGAAAAACAGCTTGTATTGCTCGATCATGAACTAATGGATGCAGCAATAACAGTCATTGGAGTTATCCAACCTTTTCTTAAACTTAATAAATCCCTAGAAACAACCCCCTTTGAATTAGTGAAAACAACAATACTTGCCTTGGCTGGAGGAATCCGCGACATTAAAAAAGAAGGCCTCGGTGTTACCAGTGAGGATCATTTGGTTCTTTTTGATACAGAAGATGCGATGCCTTATCGCAATTTTCCCAAAAGCTGGAAGGGAATCGATGTTCTTAATACCGCATCTGTTTCTGATTGCAGCTTTTTAGATGGTCACCCTCAGGCAGAAGAATCCATTTCAAAAAACCAAGCAGAAGAACTTGCAACACTCGTTAAAGGCTGGAATATCCCTGAAATAATCATCCATTTGCAAAGCCAACAAATTCGATTTGCAGATTCTGTAGCCGAACGATCAGTCCGAGGTGAGAAAGGTTTAGATGAAGAAAATCATCCATATGAAATTGAAAAAGAGACACCTCCTCATGTCATCAATGGAATACAAGGCGTTAATATTTTTACTCATCCTGGAATTCTAATAGACTCCCAATTAATGGCTTGTCACATAAGATTGCTGACATTACGTTCGTTTATTGAAGAGGGGACCCCGTTCAACGCCTTAGATCTCGTACTGGCAGTTGATCCGCATAGTGCAATCATAATCAATCGCATCAAGGAGACCGAAGCAGCGCGCATAAAGACCTCCTCACCTCAGACTAATCAAAACGCTCGATTCCACAACTTGGCAGGAACCGGTTCATACCCCCCTTCAAAGTTAGGTATACCGATCGGTGAGGATGAAAATTTCGAGGAAATTGCTAAAAGGCCTCCTAGCAGAGGAAACAGCGTTCGAAGTATGAGTAGTGAATTAGGAATCACTCCTCCTCCATCGCCTATTAAAAATGAGACTCCTAGAGGAACTGACGCGCGGCTCTTTGTAACGATTCCTATCGAATAAATCGACCTCGCATAAATTTGGTTGTTAGTTGTATCAAATTTCTGTTATAATTGGGGTGTGACAAAAATGTTCTGGAACAATTTAACGGTGACAAACGCTTAAGTTCCTAAGCGTTTGTCACACCCCAACTTATGACTCACAACTCTACAGAAGAACCTTCTCGTAAAGAGATCTGGACAATGTTTAACCAGATCTCTTCTACTTATGACAGAGTCAATCGCGTGATGACATTTGGACTCGATCACTATTGGCGTAAAAGACTCTCTTCTCATCTCCCAGTTAAAAATAATCTCAATATTCTCGACTGCGCAACGGGAACCTGTGACCAGATTATCTCTTTAATGGAAAATGGAAATAATATCACAAATATTGTCGGACTTGATCTAGCAGACGAGATGATTGCTGTGGGCTTAAAAAAAATTGAAACTAAAAAATACAAACATCTAGTTTCTTTACACGTTGCAAGCGCCTTAGAAATTCCATTTCCTAATAACACCTTTGATTGCATTACGATCTCTTTTGGCATTCGCAATGTGACTGATGTTTCTAAAGCACTTACTGAATTTTTTCGAGTACTTAAACCAGGTGGCAGAGTCCTCATTTTAGAGGGAACAATTCCTCATAATCCCCTTCTTAAAACGCTTCACCTCTTTTATTTGAGATATTTTTTACCTCGCATTGGAGCTGTCATTTCAAAAAAAAGAGAGGCTTATCGCTATCTCAATAAAACAATTGAAACATTCCCTTCTGGAGCTGCCTTTTTAGAATTGATGCACTCTGCTAACTTTAAAGACCTACTGGAAGATCGGTTAACCTTTGGCGCTGTTACCGTATATCGCGGAGATAAATGAAAATAACTGACCCTGGAATCCTTGAAGTCAATGGGCGAACACTTCCCTTTACCGCTTTAAAAATTGACATCTCCCCTTTGTCTTTAATCGACTGGTTAGAAGCGCAAAAGATCTTTCCTAAAGTGTACTGGGAAGAACGGGAAGGAAATATTCAGAGAGCGGCACTAGGAAATATTCTGCAGTTTTCTCAATTTCCTGTGATTTCGCCCCACTCTTCTCCTGATGCGCGCTTTTTTGGAGGAAAAGAATTTAACAGAGAAACGAATGATCCCTTATGGGATTCCTTCCCCTCTTGCTCTTTTTGGCTGCCTCAGTTTGAAATGATTCAAGACAATGAGCGGACTGTTTTACAGATTAATCAGCTCTCTTCAGAACCAAATTCCAATTCCTTGAGCGCTCTTGTCTTTGATATCCCCCAAAAAGAATCGACATTCTATGATTTTGAAAACCGCTTAGACCTCCCCTCTTTTGAGCAATGGACACAACAGATCCACCTTGCTTTAGATCTTATGAATCAAGGACTATTAAATAAGGTTGTTTTGGCACGTCAAAGTCAATTTTCATCCACAACACCTTTTAGCCCACTTGATCTCTTAAAATCTCTTAAACAAAAAGTTAGACGCGCTACCCTATTCGCATTTCAAATCAATGCCTCTACAGCGTTTATTGGAGCAACACCCGAGATGCTCTATAAAAGACATCAGAACACCATTAAGATCGATGCCCTTGCAGGAACAGCTCCTTGTAATGCAGGCGATTTGCTCTTATCAAGTCCAAAAGAGATGAAAGAATTCACTTACGTCAAAGAGTTTATCTCTGATAAAATGAATCCACTTTGCATAAAAATGGATTGGGAGCCCAAAGATCGCATGCTATCGACCTCCTATACACAGCATATTTATAATTCTCTAACTGCCACTTTAAAACCCTTGACATCCGATCGAATACTCATTGAAACACTCCATCCCACCCCAGCCCTTGGAGGGGTGCCCCGCATGCAGGCTCTTACCTTTTTAGAAGAACATGAACCCTTTTCTAGAGGCTGGTATGGATCTCCTATCGGCTGGATTACCTCTCAAGAAGCTAATATTGCCGTTGCAATCCGATCCGCTCTTATAAAAGATAAACAGCTAACCCTCTTTGCGGGAGCAGGTATTGTCCAGGGAAGTGAACCGGATAAAGAATGGGAAGAACTCGAGCAAAAAATCACCCCTTTTAAACAAGTCATTGCATGCACACAAGCTGGGGTGTGACAAACGCTCGTTATTTGAGGCAAAAATGCGCTGCAATAATTTAACGATGACAGACGCGAGGAACGAGGGTTTGTCACACCCCATTCCTTGGGCAAAAACCCTTATCGATCAACTTGTAAAACAAGGGGTCAATTATTTTTGTATCTCTCCTGGCTCCAGATCATCTGCTTTAACGCTCGCCTGCTCAGAAAATACGGAGTGCTCCTCGATTTCCCATTTTGACGAACGGGGACTTGCCTTTCATGCGCTAGGATATGCAAAAGCGACTCATAAAGCCTGTTGTATTATCGTCACTTCAGGAACCGCTGTCGCAAACCTCCTGCCATCTCTCATAGAAGCCCATAACGAAAGAATTCCCCTCATTGTACTTACAGCAGATCGCCCACCAGAGCTGCGTGATTGCGGAGCAAACCAGTCCTGTGATCAGGTCAATATCTTCGCTAACTACACTCGATTTCAGGTGGATTTCCCTTGTCCATCCGCTGAAATTCCAGAGAGATATATTGCGACAACCGTGGCGACTGCGGTCCATCATGCGCATGGGAATCCAAAAGGCCCAGTTCACATCAACTGCATGTTCCGAGAACCTCTCTTTTCCACACAATTCCAAGAAAAAATGGATCTTGTAGCTGTCGAAAAAGAGTCTATGCTACCCACTCTCTCCCAAGCAACTTTAGAAAAATGGGCCAATCTCATTTCTTCAGCTAAAAGAGGGGTCATCATCGCAGCCTCTTTACCAAGCTGCCAAAACACAGAAGCAATTTTAAATTTTGCTAAAAAACTCAAGTGGCCCATTCTAGCAGATGTCTTATCCCAGGTACGCAGTAGAGGAAAAGAAGATGAAGTGATTGGTTATTATGATACCCTTCTCAAGATTGATGGAGATTATCAACCAGATCTCATCCTTCATCTAGGAGACCGCCTAGTCTCTAAAACATTGCAACAATGGCTAACACAAGCAGAAGACATCCCTTATTTACAGATTACCGATCACCCCTGGCGCCAAGATCCCTTTCATCAAGTGACCCACCGACTCGATTGTGATCCAGCTCTTCTTTGCTCTCAAATCGCTCCTCTCATCCCAAATAGAACCGATGCTTCCTGGATTAATTCCTGGAAAGAGCCCTCTAAAAATATAGAGACCTGTCTTCACTTCTGTTTTTCTTCGCAAACAGAACTCTCAGAGCCTGGAATGATCCACGCACTCAATCAATTACTTAAAACGAATTGGTCCTTATTTCTTGGCAATAGCATGCCGATCCGTGATGCAGACCAATTCTTTTTTCCAGAACATCCCACTGGTTTTATTTTTGGAATACGTGGCGTGTCAGGAATCGATGGAAATATTGCAACAATCAGCGGCATCGCAGAAGGCTCAAAAAAACCCATCGTTGCTCTCATTGGCGATCTCACTTTCCTGCACGATCTCAATTCCCTAGCACTCCTTCGATCGGCCACGGTTCCCATTCTCATCATCGTCGTCAATAATCAAGGAGGGGGCATTTTTTCTTTCCTTCCCATTGCACAAAAGGCGGCTGAATTTGAAAGGTTATGGGGATTAGAACACTCCTACTCTTTTGAAAAAGCAGCAGAGCTCTTTGGCATTCCTTATTCCAATCCTAAAAACCAGACGGACTTGGAGGATATCCTTTTTTCTGTACTTAAAAAGCCGCAATTAATGATTATCGAAACTCAAACAAAAAGAGCCCAAAACGTCCTTTTTCATGAAATGTTGATCACACAATGCCTAACTTTACAAGCATCGGTAACCTAAGCCACCCTACACTCCTATTTTTACATGGTTTTTTAGGAAATAAGGAAGATTGGAAGGAGATCATCGCTCCACTCTCTTCTAAATATCGCTGTATCGCTCTTGATTTACCAGGTCATGGAAAAATCCCCTATAACAGCGACTGCTGTCCTTACGTCCTTCAATTTATAGCTGATCAAAAACTCACGCATGTCACCCTTGTCGGTTATTCTACAGGAGGACGCATTGCCCTTGAAATTTCTGAAAATAATTCTTTCAGCTTAAACCTAGAAACGGCCGACTGCAGTATAAATAGACTCATCATCCTCTCTTCCCACTTAGGTCTGACAACCGATTCAGAGAGGGAACTGTGCTGGGAAAAAGACCTCCATTGGATTTCTCTATTAGAAAAAGGGTCTATGAAAGACTTTTTAGATAAATGGTATGAACAGCCCATATTTTCAACACTTAAACAAGATACAGCCCTATTTAAAAAAATAAAAAGTAGACGGGAGCTGCTGGACCCCCATCAAATGGCTCTATTTTTATCTAAGCAGTCTCTTAGCAAAAAACCACCCATCTCCCAAGTGAAACTCCCCAGTTTATTCCTTTATGGAAAAGAAGACTTGAAATATGCAGAGCTTTATTCTAAATTGACTAGCTCTATCCTAGAAACGTGCTGCATTGAGAATGCTTCGCATGCAATCCATTTGGAAAATCCTTTGGACTGTGCACGCGTGATTAACAATTGGTTGGAGAATACATGCTTAACCTCGAAAGTAAATCCCAAGTAGACTGGAAAACTTCTAGCTCTTACACAGACATTCTGTATGAAACACACCAAGGTGTGGCAAAGATCACCATCAATCGACCCGAAGTGCGCAATGCATTTCGTCCACACACCGTAGATGAAATGATTCACGCATTAAATTGCGCACGCGATGATCAACAGATTGGTGTGATTATCTTAACAGGTGCTGGAAACGATGCTTTTTGTTCTGGAGGGGATCAACGCATTCGCGGAGCGGCAGGTTATATCGATAATGAAGGGGTCTCACGTTTAAATGTTCTCGACTTTCAAAGACAAATTCGCAGCTGTCCCAAACCCATTATCGCTATGGTTGCAGGATATGCCATTGGCGGCGGTCATGTGCTTCATGTCGTCTGCGATTTAACCATTGCAGCTGACAATGCCATCTTTGGACAAGTGGGACCAAAAGTAGGTTCTTTTGATGGCGGTTTTGGAGCGAGCTATCTCTCTCGCATTGTCGGACAAAAAAAAGCGCGCGAAATTTGGTACTTGTGTCGCAAATATTCTGCGACAGAAGCCCTTGAAATGGGTCTTGTCAATGCTGTTGTTCCGCTTGAAAAGCTCGAAGAGACCACACTGGAATGGTGCTATGAGATTTTGCAGCATTCCCCTCTTGCCATTCGCTGTTTAAAATCTGCTTTTAATGCCGATTGCGATGGACAGGCAGGTCTTCAAGAGCTCGCTGGAAATGCCACATTATTGTACTACATGACAGAAGAAGCAAAAGAGGGACATAAAGCCTTCTTAGAAAAGCGTCCTCCCGATTTTTCCACCTTTCCAAAAAGGCCATGAGATATGTTGAATCAGATCCAAGTTTGGACACTCGCTGCTCGCCCTAAAACACTCGTTGCGGCGCTAAGCCCCGTTTTGATTGGCGTGACACTCGCCATTAAAAACCACTCCTTTGATCTCTTAATTGCTCTTATTACCTTTGCAACAGCCCTTGGCATCCAGATCGGAACCAATCTCGCAAATGATCTCTTTGATTGTTTAAAGGGAGCTGATACAACGGAGCGCAAAGGCCCCATACGCGTGACTCAAGAGGGACTTGTCTCCTCATCTGCTATTAAAAAAGCAACCGCTCTGACATTTCTTCTCACCGCATGTCTTGGCTCTTATCTAGTTTGGCATGGAGGATTTATAATCGCAGCTCTTTTAGCACTTTCCATTGTGCTTGGAATCATCTATACAGCAGGTCCCTATCCTCTTGCGTATTTAGGCCTTGGAGATCTCTTCGTCTTCGTTTTTTTTGGCCCTGTAGCAGTAGCTGGCACCTATTACCTTCAAACTCATACTTTTTCCATAGAACCCGTTCTAATTGGGCCCTCTTGTGGCGCCCTATCCACCGCCATTCTCGTTGTTAATAATACTCGCGATATGCAAGAAGATCGCAAAAATAATAAAAAAACATTAGCCGTGCGGTTTGGAAAAAAATTCAGTCAACTCCAATACCTTCTTTTAATTCTCTTAAGTCCCCTTCCCTCTCTTTTTTTTTACAACTCACACCCCTTATGTATCCTATCATTTCTGACTCTAATCCCTGCAATCCCCTTGATCCGCTCTCTTTTTTCCTACAAAGACCCTAGAGAGCTCAATCTCCTACTTGAAAAAACAGGACAACTTCTCTCTGTTCATACCCTCATTTTTTGCATAGGCTGGCTGCTGTGAACTGGAATCTCTACTGCTATAGTCTCCCTTTCCACCCTCCCTTCACAAAACGGGAAGGCTTAATTATTGAACTCCAGCTTGCAAATGGACTCAAAGGATGGGGAGAGATCGCTCCTTTACCAGGGCGCAGCAAAGAAACCCTTTCCCAAGCTAAGACCCAAATCCTTTCACTTCTAAACAATCAAGAAACAGGCCCTCTTTTTCCATCTGTTAAATTAGGCTGGGAATTTGCAACACGTATCACAGCTCTATGTAATCGCGCTTTACCTATTGCTGGATTGATATGGGGCTCAGCTGAGACAATCCTCGAAAAAGCCGAAAAAATCTATGCATCCGGCTATCGAACGATCAAAGTTAAAATCTCCAATCTTACATTTGATGACGCCCGTGTTGTGCTCAAAAAACTTGCTCCTAGATTTCGTGTACGCGTCGATGTGAATCGAGCCTGGTCTTTTGAGGAATCAAATTCTTTCTTCTCCCATTTTGATGAGAGCACTTTCGCATTTATTGAAGAACCAACACATGAAATTGATAAACTTAAACATTTTTCCCACCCATTTGCCTTAGATGAATCTCTACTCGATATCCCTCTTGATACACTCACTACTTTTCCAAAACTCACAGCCCTAGTAATTAAACCAACAATCCTTGGAGGCAAATCTGATTGTACGAGCCTCCTCTCAATCGCTCAAAAAAATGGACTTGAAGTGATCTTCAGTAGTGCCTGTGAAAGCGGGCTTGGATTAATCCAAATCGCAACACTAGCAAATGACTTGAACGCAACAATAGAGCCTTTAGGATTAGACACTTACAAGTTTATTGAGCAAGATCTATTAATAACGCCTCTCGATTTCTCAACTCCTAATCTCGTACTGCCATCGTCCATTAGCTTAAAAACTCATCTGCTCCAAAAAATTGCGCATGGATAAAATCCTCTGCCCAATCTCTGCAATGGCAGCACAGCACCCCGAAAGAATAGCAATCATCATCGGATCTGACCTTTGGAACTATCAGAAACTCAACAATGCCATAAACGCTCTTGCCTCTCATCTACAACTAGAACCCGGCACTCAAGTCGCTTTTCCTGGAAAACCCACACTTTCGACTATCCTTCTTTTTTTTGCGATCCTTAGATCCCATGCAATCGCCTGTCCATTTAACCTAGAAACGGCAGTTCGAGATGGCAAAGAGATTGATCCCGATACGCTTCCGATTCATATCCAATTAACGCCCTCAATTCCCTCTTTTTTGAACCTCAATACACTTGCAACATTTCTTCTCACATCCGGATCCAGTGGAAATCCAAAAATCGCCTGCCACACGATCGGCAACCACTATTATAATGCTGTAAGCGCCATGCAAGCTCTCAACCTCCTCCCCACTTCACGTTACCTCCTCTCGCTTCCCCTATTTCACGTAAGTGGCATTGCCGTTCTATTTCGTTCTTTTCTTCAAGGCAGCGCAGTTGTCTTAAGAGATCAGACACTCACCACGACACTCATAGAGCAAAAAATCACTCATGTTTCTTTAGTTCCAACCCAACTCTATCGCATATTGCAAGAGCCTCCTGCAATCATTCAAACAATTGCCAACACACTACAATACGCTCTTATCGGAGGAGACGCCCTTTCCGAAACACTCCACAAGCAAGCCCTACTCCATCAACTACCCATTTATACGACATATGGGATGACTGAAATGAGTTCGATGATCACATTGAATGGTTATGTGTTATCCGATCGCAAAGTGAAAATTGCAGAAGATGGAGAAATTTGGGTAGGAGGAAAAACACTTTTTGCGGGTTATTTGAATCAAGAAACTTCTTGTTCTGATTGGTTTCCAACGGGAGATCTTGGAAAATGGACATACCCAAACAACTTGAAGAATCGGGAATTTGATAAGGAGGCTCCCCCAATTTTTTGTCTGGAGAAAGCGACCATTGCCTTCGGCCAAGGCGCAAGCGAAGACAAAAAATTGGGGGTAAAGCCGACGCAATCAAAAACCAATTCTTCAAGTTGTTTGGGTATATCTTCTAAACTATCCATTATCGGAAGGAAAGATCGTTTGTTCATTTCAGGCGGAGAAAATATCCAACCAGAAGAAATCGAAGAAGCACTTTGCGCAATTCCTGGCATTCTTAGGTCTTGTATTGTTCCCATTTCAGATGAAGAATTTGGAAAAAGACCGATTGCTTATATTCTCGAAGAAATAGAGTTTCATACTGTGCACACAATCCACGAGGCTCTTTTTAATATCCTGCCCTCTTTCAAACATCCTGTACAGATTTTACCCTTCACATCCGCTATGAAGGATTCGCTTAAGAATCTCTGGAATCGGGACCGAGCTGAAAGAAACCCTATCCACAGCCACGTGAACCACCCCAACTTTACCCACTTCTAATTGCCGATCTGGATCAAAAAAAGAGTATTTCAATGTGATCGAAGAGGTTCCCAATTTCTGAACCATTAACCGAATTTCCAACCGATCGGCCACCCTTAAAGGCGCTAAATAGGTCGATTCGACATGAACGACAGGCAGAAGAAACGAAGAATCCATCAACTTCTTTAAAGAAAAATCTTTACTGCACAAGAATTCTTCAAATGCTTCCATCGCCAGCGTGAGCTGCTGCGGAAAAAACAAAACCCCTGTTGCATCCGTATGTTCAAGACGCACGCGTGTATGATATGTAAACATTCCTTATCTATCCTCTATTAAATCACTTAATCCTACTAAAAAAACTTTAAAAATTCAATCCTCATTTCTCAAAGATGTATACCCAACTCGGTCATGAACTTGGATTTGGACCTGCGCGAAAGCTCCCGCGGATCATCGATCTTAAGTCGCCCCATATTAACAATATGGGGCGACTTAAGATCGACGATCCCCGGGGCTTTGGCGCGGTCCAAATTCCAAGTT
>CAMAVL010000006.1 GCA_945861735.1 Chlamydia trachomatis | reverse complement strand
GCTAGTATTGAATAATACAACCCCATTTGCGCTATTCGATCCCTGGGGCTTTCACGCCAAAAAAAGTTTTTGTCTAATGTGACTTTGTCAAGCTATACGAATCAATAATTCGCGTCCTTTTGTATAAAGAATTTATCCGGGCACGGGCAGGGGCACGGAGAAGAGGTTATGCAAGATGTCTAATGTTTATACTGCAGTCGGCCTGAAACTTGGAATTTGGACCGCGCCAAAGCCCCGAGGATCGACGATCCTCGGGAGCTTTCGCGCAGGTCCAAATCCAAGTTTCAGGCCGACTGCAGTATAACCGTCAATACGGGCGGATTATCAAGCACTAAAACCCCTTAAATGGAGCGTTATGCACATCGTACGAACTTTCGGGCATCTACTCGGCGGCACATTATTGGTAGCTGGAACTAGCATTGGAGTTGGGATGTTAGCTCTTCCCATTTCGACAGCTGCAGGCGGCTTCATCCCCTCTTTATTCCTCTATCTTTTATGCTGGATCTTTATGCTAAGTACTGGGCTCTTAATCTTAGAGGCCTGTATCTGGATGCCAAAAGATGCGAACCTCATCACCCTCTCAACTCGGTTGCTCGGTCGCTTTGGGAAAATGTTCTGCTGGATCCTATATCTCTTCCTCTTTTCTTGCTTAATGATTGCTCATATTGCAGGGGGCGGCAATATCATTTCTCTATTAACCGATGGATCCTTACCTAATTGGCTAAGCACTCTCATTTATGTCGGCCTTTTCTCACCTGTCGTTTTTTTAGGGACCATTTGGGTTGATCGACTCAACCTCCTTTTAATGATTGGAATTTTGACTACCTACCTCATCTTTGTGATTTTTTCCATCGGCTATGTTAACACGGATCTCTTAATGCGCATGGACTTTGCTAAATCCTGGTGGGCACTCCCTATTGTCTTTACAGCTTTTGGATACCAGAGTTTAATTCCGACCCTATTTAACTATATGAATCGAGACATTCAGAAGATGCGCACAGCCTTGATTGTGGGAACCTCCCTCCCCTTTATACTCTATGTTATTTGGGAAATGCTCATCTTAGGGATCGTCCCCTTTGAAGGTGCTGGGGGACTAGCTGATGCTCAAATCAAGGGATTGCAAGCGATCGATCCTCTGGGTGCTTATATCCACAACACGACTCTTTTAACAATAGGGCAGGCGTTTGCCTTCTTTGCGATGACAACCTCCTTCTTAGGGATTTCGATTGCCTTTGTGGATTTTCTAGCGGATGGATTAAAAATCAAAAAAAGAGGCCATCAGAAATTCACAATTTGTCTGATCCTATTTGCCATTTTCACAATTGTGACGCTAATTAATCCCCATCTTTTCTTAAAGGCTTTAAATTATGCAGGCGGTATTGGGGTTGCTCTTCTTTTAGGCGCCATGCCGATTATGATGATCTGGGCTGGCAGATATTATCAGGGTCATTCCCTCTTACATCAGCAACTACCCGGAGGGAAAATTTCTCTTTCTATATTAATGGCTTTTGTTGTTTTTGAACTGTATTTCACACTAGCATAAAAAAATACCTTGTTAATAAAACAACAAAAAGATTATTTAAAATTCTTACATAAATAATCAGAGGCGCAATCACATGCTAGCTAATAAACAGAAAAGAAGAAACGTACTGTTTTTTAATAACAGAAAAATAAAAGAAGAAAAAAACATCTCAACTCGAAACTTCGAAAAAGACTTGCTAAACATTCATAATGAGTTTGTTCATCTTTTTAAACAACCTGTTTTAGCAAGGGATTACAAGTTTTTAAGAAAAATGTCTATTATTATAAAACAAATTCACTACAGTTCTAAAACAGCACCACTTCACCGTGAAATAAAGTGGAAAGCAAAAGATATTGAAGAGTTCTTTGAAAACACAATTAACAATCCGTTTACTGCAAATACGAGTTTAGTTGAAGCAGCGCTTTCTTTTAGCGAACAAGATCCTCAAAATTCGGATATAAGTGAAATCCTTGAGAAAATGACCCACCATGCGCCTAAATTTTCACGCCGCTTGCTGCAGATTTTCTCTGTTCGCTGATTTAGTGACTTGAATAAACAAGAGCTGCTCTAGAGATCCGATTCATTAAAGCAGCATCCCTTAAAATCTCTTCATCGCAGTAGATGAGGATCTCATCAAATCTCTCTTCATCTGCTAAGCGCAAAAAACCATAGAGGTTCTTAGGCAGAAGATCATATGCCCCACCTCTTTTTAAAAGCATGCAACGTCTGGAAGCATTCTTTTCAAGATAGAGGCTCAAGTCCCCTTCATCTAGAAACAGCTTGATTGGCGTCGCAGGAGCGTAATGGCGGTACTTCATACCCGGAGAGTGCACAGGCCCTTGGCTGTTCCCAGAAGCTATTTTTAGAGGAATGCCGATAACTTGCTCAATAGCTTCAACGGACACAATGCCAGGTCGCAATAACACAGGCACATCCCCAAGCAAACTAATCACAGTGGATTCGATCCCGTACTGCGTTTGTCCCCCATCGATTACGGCGGCAATTTTTCCTTCAAAATCTTGGAGGACGTGAGATGCCTCTGTAGAACTGGGTTTTCCTGATAAGTTGGCAGAGGGTGCTACGAGGGGCTCTCCAACCGCGTTGATCAAAAAGAGCGCTCCCTTGTGGTTCGGCATGCGAAAAGCAATTGTATTAAGACCTGCAGACACGACAGATGGAACATTGGGATGCTTCTCTAAAACAACCGTTAAGGGACCTGGGAAGAAAGCCTCCGCCAGGACATAAAAAAGGTCGGGGATGTTTATGGCGATTTGGGCAACTTGGGCTAAACTGCTAATGTGGGCGATCAGGGGGTTGTCACTTGGGCGTCCCTTCGCTTTAAAAATCGAAAGAATCGCTTCTGGATTAAAAATGGGAGCGGCTAATCCATAGACTGTTTCTGTTGGAAAAGCAACAAGCTTTCCCTTCTTTAATAAAGCTGCAGCGATGTCTATTTCTTCTAAAGTTAGATGAAGGGTTTTTTTCATGGCCTAACTGCCCAATACCCAGAAAAAGGTGAATGTTAGAGCAATCTTAGCACCTAACGCAATGATGATCCGGTTGAAATGGCGATCGATAAATGATTTAATCGATTCTCCCCACAGGCGCATCATTTCGGCAAGTAGAAAGAAGCGTATCGCCCTAGCAAAGAAAACAAAAATCATAAAAGAGGATAGGGTTAATTGACAAAAGCCTGCAGATAAAGTTACCGCTTTAAATGGGAGCGGAAGCAAACTTCCCGCAAATACGGCTAAATGAGAATGCTCATTATAATGACCGACGAGTCTTGCAAAAAAATCTGCAGAAATTAAATGACCGACGATATAAGGGCCCAAAGTGTCCCACAGAAGAAAACCTACTCCATAACCTAAAAGAGCAGTCAATGTCGATGCAAGGGTTGCCATGAGGGCGTAAGTGAAACGGCGCTTAGGATTTTGCATGCAAAAAAGCATGAGGATTCCGTCTAGCGGAAGAAACAAAACGGCTTCTGTTAAAAAAATAAGACCTACCCACCAATGTGCTCTGGGAGAAAATGCTTTGAGACACGCCCAATCATACACTTTTCTTACAGGACTGAGCATGTCGCTCCTTTAGTTGTTTGTTCTGATAATAATAGTTGAAGAAAGAGATAAAGTCAAGCAAAACTCCTGTTAAAAACATAGCTTTAGCAGCTGAATATTAATGACTTAAGACTGAAATGGACATGAACTTATTTTAAAAATGAGTGTAAAATTAAAATGAACTCTGTATATTTAGCGAAAAAAGGAGTTTTTTATGAATGTAACAGCCCTCATCATCTTTATTTATGCCACGTTGATCTTAGTCGGAGGCGTCATTGGGTTCTGTAAAGCGGGAAGTATACCCTCTTTAATTTCTGGTATCGTTTTCGATGTTCTTCTATCTATTTGTGCAGTTGCTATGCTTAAGAAAAAAGCATGGGGTCAATACACGGCTTTGATACTGACATTTATCATTGATGCTTTTTTTACGTTGCGCTTTACCAAAACACTCCAATTTTTTCCAGCCGGCTTCATGAGCTTGCTAAGTCTTGTCGTTTTGATCATTCTTGCCTTGCAGATTCGAAAAAAGTAAGCTATTTAATGGAGTCTTCGTATCGACTGGATACTTGACTCCATTTTATGTTTTCAAAAAACACATCGATATATTTGCCCCGGTCGAGTGCATATTGAGTAATGTATGCATGCTCGAATACATCCATGATAAGAAGAGGCTCTCCACCTGCCAAATGTCCTAAATCGTGTTCATTGATCCACATATTGATGAGACGGCCCGTTTCCCGATCGCGGTATAAGATTACCCAGCCAATACCGCGAATCATCCCTGTCGCAATAAAACTCTTCTTCCATGCTTCATAAGAACCAAAATCCTTAACAATTCGACTATAGAGAGAAGTGGCTTTGTCGAGCAACTCCACCCCCCCCAGATTACCAAAATATAACTCATGCAGGCGCATTCCATCAAACTCCCATCCAAGCCTTCTCTTTAAAGCCCCATATTCGTAACTTGAGGCACGATCTTGAAGTTCTAACTCTGACAAGCGATTTAGTAAAAGATTGGTGTTTTTGACATAGCCTTGATAAAGCTGAAAATGCATTTTTAAGAGCGAATCAGAAAATCCAGGAGTTCCTATAAGCGCAGTAAAGTCTTTGACGGGATAGGGTGAAGGTCCAGCTTGCAGGTCTACTCCTAGAAATCCTAAACAAAGACCATAGATTAACAACGAATTTTTCATGAAGGGCCTCTTTTTTACTAAACGTAGCGCGTCCTGGGATAAAAAAGAAGCGAGAATAAGACTTCCATTTGAAAGAGATCTCGACTCCTCAATTAATGTAGATAAGAAGGCTTTTCAGGTAGAGCCCTTCGGGGTGCATCAGAGAAATCGGGTGATCTGCAGCCTGAATGTGCCCTGATACAATTTGAACATCTCTTCCAGCGTCAAGCGCTGCTTGGAAAACAACATTTTGAAAAAGCTCTGGATCGATCATGTGGGAACAAGAGCTTGTGAGTAGAAAAGATTTAGGGGGTAATTTTTCAAAGCAGAGGCGATTGATTTCTTTATACCCTGCACATGCAGCAATGATATCATTTTTCTTCTTTGCAAAAGCGGGTGGATCCAAAACAGCTAAATCAAAAGCCAGGGGAGTATTGCGCAAATATTCAAAGACATCCGCTTGCTGGATCTCGTGATTTTTTAAGTCTAATCCATTGATCTCTGTGTTGATTTTAGCAAGACGCAGGGCATCTTCATTACAATCGATACTCGTAACATGGCAAGCGCCAGCTTTAAGCGCGTAGATGGAGAATCCGCCGCTATAGGAAAAGCAATTTAAAACTCTTTTGCCTTTAGCTAGCCTAGAAATCAATTGTCTCATCTCTCTTTGATCGAGGAAAAAGCCGGTTTTTTGCCCTTTTTCAAGAGCTACTTGAAATGCAATTCCATTTTCTAGCACACGTATTTCATCTGGACTTGTTCCATAGACAAAACCTTGGGTTGGCAGTAACCCCTCTTGTTTGCGCGCAGACGATATCGATTTTTCAAAAATGGCTTGAGGCTTTAGCTTTTCAACTAAAAGACTGATGAGAAAATCGCGCATCCGCTCGATTCCACATGTATTGATTTGGATGCTTAAAACAGTATCATAGACATCAACGATGAGACCTGGAATCCCATCTCCTTCTGCATTGATCAGTCGGTAGCAATTCGTTTGACTGAAATCAAAAATGGCGGCTCTAAGCGCAATTGCCTGATCGATTTTTTTGGCTATAGCCTCTTCTGCACTCTCTTGCAAAAATGTGAGAACGCGTCCTGCGATCGAGTTGCGCGTATGAAAATAGGCTTTTCCTAAAAATTGGCAGGAGAAACTGTAAACGGAAACAACCTCTCCATCTTCAATGGAGGGCATATTTGCAATGGCACCTGAAAAAATCCAAGGGTGGCGCTTAAGCAGTGAGCGCTCTTTTCCAGGCTTTAAAATAACCCGTCTCTCATCCATTAGACACCAATGATAATCTAGAAGATGTTTTTGGTTTTGGAGTCGTTCCACTTGAGGCAACGACTTTCCCAATCAAATCATATCCTGCAATATCGGTGATTTCAACGTCGTAAAACTGGCTAAAAGCTGTGACTTTACGTCCATCATTAATGATCACAATGCCATCAATTTCGGGACATTGTCCATAGAACCTACCACACATGAGCATCTCTGTTTCTGGATGGTATCCTTCGACCATGACTTTAAGTGTCTTGCCAACAAATGACTTATTGCGTTTCTTGACCATCTTCACTTGTGTCTTGGCAAGCTTTTGAAATCTGGCTTCTTTAACGTCTTCACTGATATGTCCTGGCATTTTAGCAGATGGGGACTCATCTTCTTTTGAGTACTTAAAGATTCCGATATTATCGAGAGGATACTCTTGGATAAATTTGACAAGCTCTTCGAATTGTTCTTCGGTTTCACCTGGGAATCCCACCATTAAACTCGTGCGGATAATGACATGAGGAATTTCTTTACGCAATTTTTGAATGATATCAATAATTTGCTCTTTAGACGTTTTGCGACGCATTAATTTAAGCATCTGATTATTGATGTGCTGAATCGGCATATCGAGATATGCACAGATACGTGGATCTTGTTTCATTAAGGCGATTAATTCATCGGAGATCTCATCTGGATAGAGGTATAAGAAGCGAAGCCAAAAGTCTTTGGGGTTTTTTAAAATCGCTTGAATGAGCGTTTCGAGTCCTTCTTTTTCCTTTCTCTCTTTTCCCCAATCGCCAAGATCCTGAGCGATTAAAATGATCTCTTGAACGCCTTGGGAAATTAACAGATTAAATTCTTTAGTGACCTGCTCTAACGGCTTGCTGCGCAATGGGCCTTTAATTTTAGGAATAATGCAAAAAGCGCATTGCTTTGCGCACCCTTCTGCAATTTTGAGATAGGCGTAGTGCTTTGGCGTAGAGATTTGTCTGGGAACTTCGCCCCATTCTAGGTAGCTGCGCGCATTTGTGACGGCCTCTCCCGGAGTCGGTGCTTGAATTGCTTCTAGGATTTTTTCCATATCCCCAGAGCCTAGAAAATAATGGATATTTGCAAACTTTGCAACCAGCTCGTCTTTGTGTTTTTGCACCATGCAGCCAGCAACGATCACTTTTGCAGTCTTTTTTTTCTCTTGAAACATCAAGTCAATCGTATCACACGATTCTTGGCGAGAAGCTGCTAAAAAACCGCACGTGTTGACGATGAGAAAATCGGCTTCAGGGAGCTGATCCGTGACTTCATAGCCAGATTGAAGAAGAATGCCGAGCATCACCTCTGTATCAACCAGGTTTCGGGCGCAGCCCAAACTGATAAAATGGATTTTATTTCCGAAATTAAGTATTTTTTTCATAAAATGGGGTCTTTTTAGCAAAGAGTATAGTCGGATTATGATTAATTTTTCTAGGAAAAAATGAATAAACTCCCTCAAGATGCTAGGAACTATGGAGCTTCTTTAAAATGAAATACTACGTTAGCTTGACTCTCGCAATCCTCTTGGCTACAGGCTGTCAAAAAAAACCATCGCTTCCTAAGTCCCAAGAACTTAGGCTCAACATCCATTCCGATCCCCCTTCTTTGGATTCGCGTAAAGCCATAGATTCGGTCTCCGCATCCATTCTTAAAATGTGTTTTGAGGGACTGATGACCCTCAATGCGACGGGGGAAGCAGTTCCCTCTATTGCTAAAAGCTACCAGCTATCTACAGATCATAAAACATATACTTTTTTTTTGAATAACGCTCAGTGGTCGGATGGAACCGAAGTCACTGCGTTTGATTTTGAATACGCATGGAAAACGATCCTGTCCCCTACTTTCCATTCAGAATCGGCAAGCGAGCTCTACATCATTAAAAATGGACAAAAAGCTAAAATGGGCCAGTGTGGAATCGATGAGATCGGAATTAAGGCTCTAGATGCAAAGACCCTTCAAGTGGAGCTCACCCATCCAGTCCCCTATTTTCTTGAGCTAACAGCGAGTTACTTATTTTTTCCCGTTCCAAAACACATTGTTGAAAAGTCTCCTAACTGGGCAGATAGCGCTTCTTCTCTTTATGTCAGCAACGGACCATTCCTTTTAAAAACATGGCAGCGCAATAATAAAATTCTATTAGAGAAAAACGAAACCTATTGGGACAAAGAGGTCGTACAACTCACGAAAATTTCTTTTTCTTTGATCGAAGATGAAAATACAGAACTTGCGCTATTTGAGAACCAAGAAATCGATTGGTCGGGGACCCCTTTTTCTAGCTTGCCTCTCGATGCGCTTCCAAGTTTAAAGAAAAAAGAAAAGATCATCAGCCATCCCATTTCTGGCACTTATTATTACGTTTTTAACACAAAGCAATTTCCATTCAATAATAGGCATATCCGTAGAGCCTTTTCTCTTGCAATCAATCGCCAGATGATTACAGAGAATATCACGCAATCAGGTGAATTGCCAGCGATGGCACTGATCCCTCCTACAATGTGGAAAGAGGACCGGAACTACTTTAAAGATCATGATGCCGCGCAAGCGAAAAAAGAACTGCAACTTGGTCTTAATGAATTGGGGATTACAATTGAGGAACTGCCTACGTTAACGCTCAGCTACAACACATTGAGCTCCCATCATAAAATTGCTCAGGCCATCCAAGAACAATGGTTGATGGCTTTAGGCATTAAAGTGAAACTTGAAAACAAGGAATGGAAAGTATTTCTCGACACGCTGAGCACCCATCAATTCCAAATTGCTCGCATGGGAGGATCTGCAGGTTTTAATGATCCAACAGCTTTTTTAGATCTCTACCGCTATTTATCTAGTAGCAATAATTATCCTCAATGGACAAACTCCCAATTTACCGATCTTCTGGAGCAAGCAGATTTATGTACAGATACCGATAAAAGGACTCTTTTATTAAAACAGGCTGAAAAAATTTTCATCACTGAAATGCCCATTGCTCCCATTTATTTCTACACAGCGAGCTATATCAAACAACCTTACCTGAAAAGGGTCTCTGTCTCTACTTTAAGTGATGTTGATATTAAAAATGCTTACATGGAAACGCAATGATCTACTATCTATTAAGAAAAGGAGCGATCCTCTTAATCTCTCTTTTTGTGGTCATTACGTTGACTTTTTTTCTCATGCATGCAATTCCTGGGGACCCTTTTATTCAAGACAAGGCGATCCCCGAGGAAATTTTAAAGGCGTTGAATAAACACTATGGACTCGATCAGCCTTTGATTGTCCAATACGCCAAATACCTCAAAGGACTTCTCGTTTGGGATTTAGGGCCGTCATTTAAATACCCTGGCAGAATGGTTACGGAAATCATCTCAGAGGGGTTTCCAATCTCTTTCCAACTCGGCATGCAAGCACTTATTCTTGCAGTGATTGGGGGTGTTTTTTTAGGCTCGATTGCGGCAATTAATCACCTGCAGCTACTAGACCATCTAACAATTGTCATTGCCGTTATTGGAATCTCTGTCCCAAGCTTTATTTTAGCGACCTATTTGCAGTACCTCTTGGCTATGAAGTTAGACCTCTTGCCAATAGCTCGGTGGGGAACCTTTAGCCAATCGATCCTCCCCTCGATCTCTTTAGCGGCATTACCGCTGGCTTTTATCGCGCGTTTGACGCGCTCAAATATGATTGAAGTGCTCCAGCAAGACTATATTCAAACAGCAAAATCAAAAGGACTCAACCAACTCCAAGTACTCTTCAAACATGTGATGCGCAATGCACTCCTTCCCGTTATGACCTATCTAGGCCCTTTGACAGCTGCTGTGTTAACAGGGAGCTTTGCCATCGAAAAGATTTTTGGAATCCCAGGCCTTGGGCAGTGGTTTGTCTTGAGTATCACCAATCGAGACTACACCGTCATCATGGGCACCACAATTTTTTACAGCATTATTCTCTTGCTAGCCATCCTTATCGTCGATGTTTTATACTCCCTTATCGATCCTAGAATTCGTAGCCAAATCCAAAAAGGAAAAATGAAGTGAACGAAACAGATAGTCTCTTTCAATTGTTAGATCCAGCAGATCGAGCTGCCATTGGAAAAGAGTTAATCCTCCCTTCCCACTCTTACTGGAAAGATGCTTGGGAGCGTTTGAAGGAAAATCGACCTGCATTTTTTGCGCTGATCACTTTGTGTGTCTTAATTGTATTAGCTATTTTCGCACCTCTTCTTTCCTCCTATACCTACTACGAAACCCAATTACAGCTGAAAAATACACCCCCTTGTTTCAAGTTTTGGTTTGGAACAGATGAGATCGGAAGGGATCTGTTTATACGGTGCTGGTGGGGCGCTCGCATTTCTCTCTTCGTTGGGATCAGCGCCTCAATTATCGATCTAGCCATCGGCGTTTTATATGGAGCGCTAGCTGGCTTCCTTGGAGGAAAAAGAGAAGAATTGATGATGCAGATCGCAGACATCCTCTACTCCATCCCCTATCTACTCGTTGTCATCTTACTGATGGTCGTCATCGGCCCTGGAATTGGAACGCTCATCATCGCGTTAACACTGACGGGTTGGATTAATATGGCGCGTATTGTCCGCAGCCAAATCTTACAAATTAAGCAGATGGATTTTGTTCAAGCAGCAACAGCTCTTGGCGCCTCCAACTGGCGCATTTTAATACACCATCTCATTCCGAACGCCATGGGTTCTATTATTGTAACAGTCACACTCACAATCCCCTCCGCCATTTTCGCGGAAGCATTTTTAAGCTTTTTAGGACTTGGTGTCCAAGCGCCCATTGCAAGCTGGGGGACCATGGCAAATGATGGACTCTCCGCTTTGCGCTACTACCCCTGGCGCTTGCTTTTTCCAGCAACACTCATCAGTCTAACCATGCTCAGTTTTAATCTCCTAGGAGATGGCCTTCGAGATGCTTTTGATCCGAGGCTGCGCAAATGATCCCTTTATTACAGGTCGAAGATCTCCACATCCATTTCCAAGGACGCTCCCACAATTCCCATGCCGTTAGGGGCATTCATTTCACCCTCCATGAAGGAGAGATTTTAGGCATTGTCGGCGAATCGGGATGCGGAAAGAGTGCAACCGCCAAAGCATTGCTCCAACTCATTCCCCGCCATAATGCAACCCTTTCTGGAAATATCTGGTATGGCAATAAAAATTTAAGCACCTATTCTGAAAAACAAATGCAAGCGATCCGCGGTAAAGAGATCAGCATGATCTTTCAAGATCCGATGACCTCTTTGAACCCCACTCAAAAAATTGGAAACCAGATCGTCGAAGGATATTTGCGCCACTTCCCCTCCCTCTCGTTCGCTGAAAGCTGGGACTATGTGTTAGAGCTTTTACATACCGTCGGCATTCCAGATCCACATGAACGCATTCACGCCTATCCCCATACGTTAAGCGGCGGGATGCGCCAGCGGATCATGATCGCAATCGCCCTTGCCTGTAAACCAAAACTCCTTCTTGCAGACGAGCCCACAACAGCGCTTGATGTCACAATCCAGGCGCAAATTCTCGAACTTTTAAAAGAGCTTCAGCAAAAAACACAAATGAGCATTATTTTAATCACTCACGACCTCAGTGTCGTTGCCAATTTCTGCGATCGCGTCCTCGTCATGTATGCGGGGAAAATCGTCGAGAACGCAACTGTTGATGCGTTATTTTCCAATCCCCAGCATCCTTACACACAACTGCTTCTGCAAGCCGTTCCAAAATTGAATCAATCTAAAGCAGCTCCTCTGATCCCAATCGAGGGATCTCCGCCTAGTTTAACGCTCTCTCTTCCCGGCTGTAGTTTTTGTGCGCGTTGCCCCTCTGCAATGAATATCTGTAAAGGGCAAGCCCCTCCCCTCTATAAGGCAACTCCCGATCATTTTAGTGCTTGTTTCAAACACGACCCTCGGATGGTTCTATGACAAAACCGACACCCCTTCTCCAAGTTACATACTTAAAAAAACACTTCCCTACAGAATACGGCCTTTTAAAAGCAATTAATGGAATTTCGTTTGATATCTATCCTGGAGAAACACTAGGTCTTGTCGGAGAAAGCGGCTGCGGTAAATCGACAACAGGCAGATGCATTTTGCGACTTGAAGAGCCCTCCTCTGGAGAAATTCTCTTTGAGGGGAAAAATGTGCTAAAACACACAAAACAAGAGCTTCATGCCTTTCGCCGCCAAGCCCAGATTATTTTTCAAGATCCCTATGCCTCCCTAAACCCCCGCATGACAGCAGAAAATATTATCAAAGAGCCCCTTAAAATTCATGGATTAGCAACTGAGTCCATCGTTTCTGAACTCTTAGAATTAGTCGGCTTAGATCAATCGACAAAAAATCGATTTCCCCACGAGTTTAGCGGAGGACAGAGGCAACGCATTGGAATCGCAAGAGCCCTTGCATTAAAGCCTCAGTTTATTGTGTGCGATGAACCGATCTCAGCGCTCGATGTCTCAATCCAAGCGCAAATAGTGAATCTCCTAAAAAACCTGCAGAAAGAAATTGGACTCACCTATCTTTTCATTGCCCATGATTTGGCGATGGTCAAATACATTTCCGACCGGGTTGCCGTGATGTATTTGGGCAATATCGTAGAACTGGCCTCTTCCGATGATCTCTACAACACCCCCCTTCATCCCTACACACAGGCTCTTCTTTCTGCAATTCCGATCCCCGATCCCAAGATTGAAAAAACCCGCTCGAGAATCATTCTCAAAGGGGATCAGCCAAGTCCTTTAAAAATCATGGCCGGCTGTCCCTTTGCAAGCCGCTGTCCCGCAGCATTGCCCCTTTGCCACCACACCCCACCTGAATGGAAAGAAATTAAACCTAACCATTTCACAGCTTGTCATTTATATTAAATTAATTAATACGAATTGACTTGCTTCTGTTTTTTACCATAAAATCTCTTTTTTTATTTTAACTCGACTTTGCAACTTTTTCTGTCCACTCTCGCAGATAGATCCCCTCAGGCGTAATTTAAATTCACAGGAAGGCATATTCAAGCCGATCCTGTGAATTTAAATTACACCTGAGAGACTCATCTCAAGCGAGATGAGCTCAGAAAAAGTTGCAAAGTCGAGTTTAATGGTCATTCAAATGAGCTGCTCTATCTCTTCTATTAAAAACTCCTGTTGCAATTGTTACCCTGTACGAAAAATCAATGAGCTACTCACTTGGATTTCGATCCGGATCGAAAAATGCGTCTTGTCGATTTTAAGAAAAAACTTTTATTTTGGATATGATGCGCTGACACCAACTATTGCCAATGACCGGAAAAACAATCTCATAAACAACCATGAAGCAAGAGAAATTCCCTGTCAGAATGCCCATGGCGTAGGAATTGACACTCTCTATATCCCATCTACACATGCCAATAGAACAGGCAATGTCATTGTTTTTGCAGAGACCACTTCTTATCAAGATAGGCTCGATCACGGCCTTCCCTCTAAGTATAAACATTTCCTCGATCGGGGAGCTGCCATTGTTCTCTGGAACCCCACACAACTCGAGAGCAAACAATATGCTCAGGATTTGTTAGCGGTTCTGAAAAAATTAAAAGAGCAAAATCCCGATCAAAAAATTACAGTTAAAGGCCACTGTGCAACTGTCGAGCCAGCGATTTCTGCAGCTGCTGATTTATCTCAAGAGCTCAATACCGATTCCATTTCACTCATTTTAGATAGAGGCTATGCGGATACGTTTGCCTTTGCTAGGTCCTTTACGTTTTTGTCTAAGCTTCCTTGCATTCGTCGAACTATTCAGAATCACTTTTCTTGCGATGGACTGCAGAAGCTTCGAACCTTTCCCGGAAAGATCATCTTTATCGCTCCACAAGATCCAAAAGCCGATCAGATAACTTATTGGGCGCATAAGAATTTAACTTACGAGATGCATGCATTAAGAGCGCATCTCGGATTTTATAATGATGCATTCGTAAAGTTAGGAAAAGCAAGCGATCATTGGTCTAGCTGGAATGCAGACGAGTATAACCAAATCGATGCAGAACTCCTCAAAGTTCAGACTGTGGTGGCCAATTATTTAGAAATCGGTTCAGAGGCACATCCTAATCGCCTGCCATTAACGTGCTTCAAGAAGACGTGCCTGCCGATTCTTTCTAAAGCATGGTGCTGAAGCTTCTAGCACGAGCTCCACAGTATACTTAAAAATCAACCGTGAGTCGAACCGTTAAACCCTGTAAAGAAAGTATAGATCTATTGACAAAAGGCTCTTTAACGGAGGTCGGCGAAGAATAGCTGGATCTATATACCTCTTGAAGGTTGTTCCACACAGTGAATTCATAACCTGCAACAAGTTCGGTACGAACAGCTTTAAACCGTTTCTGCCAAGAAGGTCCAAGCATCACTTGAGCTGTAGCGCTCAGACGATGATCTTCATAACTAGAGTGGCGTACAGGAATCGGAGACAGGGAGGTTTTTTGGTGAGCTGTATTTTTATACCAACCCGATACAATGCCCCCTGAAGCGAGCCCAGTAACGTACAGATCCCAGCCCATGTACCAATCTATCTTAAATCCTGCGCGCAATCCCAGGCCATCAAAACGCCAACGATTGCGGATTTTAGATGTAAGCTCATTGATATCTTCATAATACACTTTCAACTGTTGATGAATAGAAGCAGCAGTTAATCCCCCAAAAAGATTCCCCCTAAGATGCTCGTTCAACTGGAACCTTCGAGAAAACAGGAGGTCCAAAACGTTATAATTAAGATCGACATGACTTGTTGCTTTGTGAAGAGGCACAGAAGCCGGCCCTGGAGTAGAGCCTGTATTCATATCAGGTTGGATCCATGTCCCATTGAGGTACTCACCTGGAGTAGAAGGCGCTTCCACCTCGGTATGCCCACTGGAAGGAAGATAGGTGTACTGAATAAAGGCATCCCAGTAATGAGGAGCATTGAAATAACCTACATTGAGTCTAACGCCCGGAGACCAGTGAAAAACAGCATTTTGATATTTACCGACAGCTGCTGTATCTCTTGCTGGATCCCAAGCGTGCTTATTCATTTTAATTGCATATTCTAAAGCGCCTTCATTAACAAGCCAATAGAGGAACTCTCCACTTGCAAACACGACAGTTTTATCTTTGTTAAAAAGGTCAGCATCGTAGGGAACCTCTTTTTTAAATGGGGCAACTTCTTTTTTTATGGAAGGATCATCAGCTAAAAGACAGCTAGAGAATCCAGCTAAGAGAGAGCAAAGGAGCACTTGTGACACGTTATGCATAAGGTTCTTCCCAGGTGGTTTTAAAAATAAATAACCCTGTTTATTCTGTCAAATTTATTTCTGAGCCATCAGCGGCTCCCGCTGAAAGCTTGAGTCGCAATAGACTTCTTGCATAACCCCTTCTCCGTGCCCTTGCCCGTGCCCGTCTCCTTGTGAATAGAAAAAACTATTCCCTCGTTATCGGTCGCTGCATCTAGGACATCTCGCTCGGCCGAAAATGCAGCATTTTTTTTTGCCCTGTCCCTTAGAGATAACAGCGCATCAAGTAGAGGAAAAAAAATGTCCTTGCTGCGGCGGAATGAATCGAGCTTCTTTTCCTGAAAATATCAAAGGGCCAATGCAGTATGGGGAACGGGTCCAAGCCCTTTCTGCATGCCATCCCTTGGCTAGATCTGGCGCAAATAGGCTTGACCTAGCGGAAATGTTTTTGCATCGATCGGTTTCCCAAGTCTTTGTGCTGCGAACTGATCAACGATCTTTAGAGCCAACTTCTTACCAAGCTGAACGCCCTCTTGATCAAAGGAGTTGATATTCCAACAAAAGCCTTGGAAGACGACTTTATGCTCATAGTAAGATAAAATAGCTCCCATGATGTAAGGATCTAAGCGTTCCCCAAGCAAAATGCGATTGGGGCGGTTGCCTGGAAATACCTGGTTGGGATTGTCACTCTTTTGTCCCATTGCAAGGCCTATCGACTGCGCTAAGAGATTTGCCAAGAGCTTCTCTTGACACGAGGTCCCTTTATAGACGAAATCTTCTTGATACTGACTCTTCTTAAAGCCGATGAATTCTAAGGAAACCACTGTTGTTCCTTGATGGATCGATTGATAGAAAGAATGTTGTCCATTCGTTCCAGGCTCTCCCCAAATAATTGGTCCTGTATCGTAATCGACGGGATGCCCTTTTTTATCAATCCGCTTTCCATTGGATTCCATATCGAGCTGTTGAAGGTGAGCTGGAAATCTACTTAGAGCTTTGGAGTAGGGAATGATAGCAACGGTTGGCAATCCTAAAAAGTTGCGGTTCCAAATCCCAAGTAGAGCAGAGAGCAGTGGAAGATTTACTTTAGGATCGGGATTAAGAGCCACCTTATCCATCGCATTAGCGCCGCGTAAAAATTCGAGAAACCGATCCATTCCAAGCGCAAAGGCAAGTGTTACACCACCGACCATAGAAGTAACCGAGTATCTACCACCGATATAATCCCAAATATAAAAGCTCTCTAGATACTGTTTGGGATCATCCATAGGACTCCCCTTTCCAGTGACCGCGATAAAATGATTTTTAGGATCGAGCCCTGCTTTCTTAAAAAATTCTTTTGCAAATCCTTCGTTAGTCAATGTCTCTAAAGTCGACCCTGATTTTGAAACGACCACAACGAGGGTTTTTTCTAAATTGATCTGATTAAAAATCTTAGCTCCATCATCGGGATCTACATTTGATAAAAAATGAACTCTACGCTCTTTCTTATGGAACGCTTCTAATGCGATGTAAATGGCTTTGGGACCTAACTCTGAGCCTCCAATGCCGATCTGAACTAAATCCGTATAGCGATTGCCTGATTCGATATCATTAAGGAATGTTTTAAGTTTTTCCAACTCTTCATAAGCTAGCTTTGTGGCTTCCTTAGCTACAGATGAAGCATTTTGATTTTCAAAGAAGTCACGCATTGCCGTGTGTAGGGCGGGGCGATTTTCACTTGGAAAACCTTCAATAAAATTGATTGCTTCCCCGCTTTGCATCGACTCCATTTTTTTGACTACCTGAAGATCTCCTGCCAAATCGAATAAACCTCTTAATGTGTTATCCGTAATACGCTCAGATGAATAAAAGAGCTTAAGACCGACTGCGCTGCTGATCATCGATTCGATCCGTTTGGGTGTTAAAACCCCCTCTTCGGTTAAATCTATAGGTTCTTCTGCGAGCTCATTGAGACGAATAACAGACTTTAAATGCCGAAACGACGTCATAAAACCTCCAACCTTGTCCTTACCATGACATAAATTATCGATCCTCACAAGATTTTTTATTAGAAGTTATTGCCTAAAATAGAAGATTTGACGTAGTATCTTAAGTACTTTCTAGTCGGAGCATAGCGCAGCTTGGCTAGCGCAACTGCTTTGGGAGCAGTGGGTCGGGGGTTCAAATCCCTCTGCTCCGATTAGCTTTTCTCACATCTCAATCCCCTTTAAAAGGATTGAGATTTTTTTTATTTAAGTCTTTAGAGTGAGCTGCATAACTGAAGCTTTGGAGACCAAATTTGATGATTTTAACGTCGGTTCGGTTTTTCGCAAATTGACATATCCTGTTGGACATAGGCGATTTGCGAAAAATCCGAATCCAACGTTAAAAGCTCGAATTTGGGTTTCAAAGCTTCAGTTATGCAATTCCCTCTTTATCTAGGACGGATCCACCTGAAGCGGAAAAGCCCAAAAGTTTTCTTTTTCCTCGAGCTGTAAGCGTCGATGAAAACACAATAATCTCATCAATTCCATCCCACTCTTCTGTCAATTTTTCTTCAGAAAGAACTCGATATGCAATGCCTGATTGTTCAAGATCTAAAAGCAACCGATCGATTTTTTCTAAAACAGCTTCATTCCAAAAAGGATCAGAAGGAAGACAGACTCCAATCTGAGGAAGTGTTAATATGGACGGAGGGGAAGATTTTCCGATCCATCCACCCAAACCGTTACCCTCCCAACCACATCCACCAAGAGGAATGCGAGACCCCTTCACGCCCAGATTCACATGCTGAAATCGATGCTTGGATACAAGTTGTGCAATGAGCGCTTGAGAGGGAGTTGCAGATACATCTAATAATAAAAACGGAAGAATTTCATCTGGCAGAAAAGAGACGATCCGATGGATATATTGAGAAAAAATTTCTGCAGAAAAAAGGCTCTCTGCGATTTTTTTATCAGAAGACGGAGCTGTAGCATTCTCCACTAACCAGTCTGCAAAATCTTGCAATTTGAATGTGGGCAAAGGAGCCGAAAAATGGATCGCTGCAGAACAGAGAGAAACACCAAAGGTATGCTCTTTAAAATTCGCCCAAAGTGTTTGAATAAACTGATCAATTACAGCCGTAAAGGATGAAAAAACAGCCTCATCATCCATAAATTGAAAAAAGTTTTCCAACTCAAAATCAAATTGCCACACAATCCATTTACCGGCTGCAATCACTCTCTCAATCTCTTCGATTGGGGTGTTTATTGGAATGATGACTGCATGAGACCAGTTATAAAGAGGATTTATCCCTTCTTGGATCAATGGTCTTATCGGTTTAAGATCGTGATAAAAGCGCATGTGATCCGCTGTCACTTTAAGAGAGTGTGTCATTTATACCGTTTTGTGATTTGCAAACTGCAAGTAATGGATGGTTCGCCCCTCATCTCTCCATAACTGATCAAAAAAGGAAAAACCATAACTTCCCAATTCTGTGACATAAAAGGGATCTGTAAAAAGTGATTTCCAGCAAGGATTTGATTCCATCGCATCAAAAATGCGTCTTGCCCAAAGAGGGTCATCTGTTGCAACAGTCGCTTTAGAGGCTCCTTTAAGCACTCGAGACATCTCTTGCACAAACAGATCATGAAATAAGCGATGTTTCACATGCTTGCCCTTAGGCCAAGGGTCAGGAAAGTTGATATAGCACCCATCAACGCTATTTTCCTTTAAATAATAATGAGAAAAGGTCCAGGCCTCTCCGGAGACAACGAGTAAATTAGTCACATTCTCGTTATTCATTTTTGACCATATCTTGCGCACGCGATCAAACCGCTTTTCAACAGCAATCCAGTTATATTCAGGGTTCTCTTTAGCCTTTTGGATCACCCAATCTCCATTTCCACTACAGTATTCAACAAAAACAGGGGCTCGTCTTCCAAACATCCGGAGATCGTCAAATTCGGGGCAAACCCAAGCCTCATGCTCAAAATAGTGGTGGGGAACAAAGAGGACTTTGCTCATGAGAAATGGTTGGCGCTCGTTCCATTTAAAGGGACATTTCAAATCTTTAGGTTTCATAGGCGATTATTTTAACTCGATTTTGTACATTTTTTGACGAGAGTTCTATAAGATTTTGGTTTTAAGAGAGTCGCAGAACGCGTGGGCTGGCCTGGCGTAGCGCCACCCCGCGTTCTACGACTCTCTTAAAACAAAAATCTTGACGAAATCGAAGCCAAAAAAATGTACAAAGTCGAGTTTAACTCATTGAGAAAATTCTATGCCAGAAACTTCTTATCTTGATCAATACTCGCATCTCTTGTTAATCTAAAAATTAACATTTATAGTCGAGCAATGTAAACCCTTTAAGAACGGAGTCAAGAGCCGATGAGACATTTTCAAATTTTAATTACAAGCATTTTTCTAATTTCTGCAAGTCCTGCATTTACTGAATCTCTCGTCGTTCAGGAAGACCTCTCCTCTGATTTCTCCGTGTCTTCCGCTCAAGAAGACCCATTGGATGCCCATTTGATCGAAGAAGAGATCTCCTTCTTTGACGAAGAGATCGAGGAATTTGAAGATGAAATCATAGCCCTTGAAGAAGAATTAAAAAAAGACGCAGAATCTCTTATCGATTCAAATACAGCAGCAGCCCCTGAAACGCTACCAGACTTATCTGCCGCAATCCCATCTGTTGAAGCCATAGAAGAAGCAACAGAGCTCTTTTCAAATCCCGTTGAGCCATTGGCCCTACAGGCAGAAGAGGTTCAACCCGAGCGCCAACTCTCTCAAGAAATGGAAACACCCCTCTTTGATGAAGAAGTTCTAGCAGCCCCTCTTCAGGAGATGCAAACAGAACCTGCCCACTTCGAAATTCTCCCTCCACAGACCCAAGAAACTGCCCAACTGAACTCTGTCGAAGAGAATCAGTTAATTGCAGCGAGATCGGAGATTCTCAATCCCCCTGCCGTTCTAAAAAAAAAGCCGATAGAGAAAGCGATTGAAGTGAATTTCGGGCAAGCGTTTGCCGGCTCACCGACCATCTATAGTGTCCTTTTTTTGATGTCCGTTACAGCCGTTGGAATTTGGATTTATAACCTCCTCAGTCTTCAAAAATCCGTTGCTGTTAAAGACGCATTTTTGAAAAATTTGCAAAATAAACTCAATAGCAACCAATTCGATGACGCTCTTTTTTTGTGCACCCAAAATGATAATGTCTTTAGCAAAATGATTGCTTGTGGAATTAACTCTAGACGCCATGGTCTTCCTTCGATGCTCGATTCGATGAAGGGAGAAGGAAAGCGGGAATCGATCCACTTTTGGCAACGCATGAGCTTACTCAACGACATTGCAATCATCGCTCCAATGATTGGCCTTCTCGGAACTGTTCTTGGAATGTTCTATGCATTTTACGACATCAACCGATCCATTGAAAGTATTGCAACCCTTTTTGATGGTCTCGGCGTTTCTGTAGGAACGACTGTTGCAGGACTCGTCGTCGCCATTTTAGCTCTCATCCTCCATTCAACTGGCAAATACCGCCTTGTTAAAGTATTAGCGCGCGTTGAAAATGAAGCACAAACTTTTGCGACATTGATCGATGATAAAACCTCTATTTACAAAGGGTAACGGAACTATGAGTATTATCCCCGAAGAAGAGCTTAAAAATTCTAGCAGTCTGAACCTAGCTCCAATGGTCGACTTCCTCTTCCTTGTCGTCGCCGTCTTTGCAACCCTTGCCGTGACGCGCGCCGCACTTTTTGATAATGAGATCAACTTAGTGAAACTCGCTCCCGCTAATGAACAGTCTCCATTAATTGGAAATGAAGAGCAATACGTCATCAACCTCAGTGTAAATGAAAAAGGGCAGTATAAGTGGATTGCAGAATTTAACGAGTATCTCATAGAAAACGTCTCAGGAGTTCGAGCCGAGCTCAACAAACAACAGGCGCTTGGATTGCTTCCAAAAGACCCCAGAAAAACCAAAATCTTACTGCACATCGATAAAGCAGCCCAATGGGAGCCGATCGCGCAAATCATTTTTACTATGAAAGAAGCCGGATTTAATATCCGTCCCGTCTACGATCTCAATGATTAAAAGCTAAATCTCGACTTTGTAACTTTTTCTGAGCTCATCTCGCCTGAGGAGCTCTATCTGCCAGAGGGGTCAGAAAAAGTGGCAAAGTCGAGTAAAGGTGAGACAGAACTGCGCTGGAACAATTTAACCTAGAAACGGCAGTTGGAGACGGCAAATTGACGCAATCTTTTGAACTAGAATCGCTTAGGAGCTGCGGACCCCTTAACCCATTGGGAATGTGCGTCCTTAGCTCCTAAGCGTTTGTCACACCCCTGAATGGCACTACTACGCGTCATGAATTAAAACAAACGTCAGTTCATGCTTATTGTGGAAGAGATGCATGATTTGACATCCGTGAATTTTTTTGAATTCTGCAATCGCTGCATAATGCTCTTCCCCTTGAAATTTCAATGTGCAGATGAAATTGGCTTTGCTTCCCATTTCCAGCCAAAGCTGGATCCAGGAAAGAAGCTTTTCAGGATAACAGATGAGATCGCTAAAAACCCACCGCACTTGCGGAAAATCGTTAGGCATAATTTGAAAGGCATCTTTTTTCAAGAATTGCACATTGGAGAAATCCTTAGCTAATGGCGCTTTATCGACGGCAATCACTTTTGCCCCCAAAGCAGAAAGAACCCATGACCAGCTACCAGGGCTGGCTCCCAATTCCAAACACAACTCGCCCGACTTAGGAGCACGGCCTAAACGCGTAAAGGCTTCCCAAAGCTTCAGATAAGCCCTCGATGGAGGTTCTTTAGTTTCCAAAAAGTGATATTCTCCATTGGGAACCAAACTCGAACAATTTGGAGAGGCAATTAACGTATTTGCGTCTAACAAAGTCCATGATCCGAGACGAGATTTGGGTAGAGTAGCTGGAAAAGATAGCGGTTTAGGAGAAAAGAAGGGGAGTTTTTCCTGTATCAGCTTCGATCTTCGAATATTTTCATGTGGATATAGGACCCAAAGCCCATTCATTGCGCGCAACTTTTTTGCGCCATTACCGATTGAATCAAAAGGAATGATTTCTAAATCGCGCCAAATATTTTGCGCCCAGTAGACTTCTTGGTTCTCACCTTGAGCAATAATGAGTCTTCCAACTTGTCGTTCGACATTTTTTAATTCCCCTAAAAGCGCTTTTTCAAGACCTTCAGGAGCTAAATATCCTGTTCTTTTCATGGGGAGTGCTGACGCGTATATTCTCCAAGGCAAAGACTTGTTGCCACAGAGACGTTGAGACTTTCAATTAGGCCAGTGCCTGGAATTTGAATTTTTTGTGTCGTTAGATTCAGTAACGGCTTACTCATTCCATCCGATTCAGAACCAAAAGCCAATAAGGTGCGAACTGGATATTTGTACTGATACAGAGAAACTCCTCCATGGCTAGAAGTTCCGATAAAAGCAAAACTCTCTTTTTTCAATTGCGCAATAGCCGCTAATGGTTTATCGAGCTGAACGAGTCTAACAAGTTCCGCTCCTCCCTTCGCAATGCGGCAAGCGGATGCGCTCAATACAGGAAGGTGACTCCCCAAGATGTACGGAATGCCAAAGTGGGCACAGGTCCTTAAGATCGATCCGACATTATGCGGATTTTGCACTCCATCGAGATAGAGAAGACAAATTTTCGGTCCTTTTAAAGCTGCCAGACATTCGGCAAAGTTTAGCGGCTGAAGTTCTTTTGCCAGGACACAGATCCCTTCATGGTGAACCGATTGGGTAATCTTCTGCAACTCATCATCTGTCACAATGTGGTAGGCTTTTTTGTGTATCGAGCACCACTTGAGAATGGGAGTAAAATTTTTAATATTAGACTCATGGAGATAGAGGCGAATGACGTCCTGTGGACGTTTTTTCCAAATGGCTAAACAGGCATGAATCCCGTAGTATTTCTGTTCTGGTGCTAATGATCTATTTTTCATATGGGCTATGATAGCAGAGCTTGCCGCTTTTAGGCCATTCTAAAACAAATTTAAAAGCTTTATCCTTCTTTAACTTGACAAAGTCACATTAGACAAAAACTTTTTTTGGCGTGAAAGCCCCAGGGATCGAATAGCGCAAATGGGGTTGTATTATTCAATACTAGCCCCATTTGCGCTATTCGATCCCTGGGAGCTTTGACGCTCAAAAAAAGTCTTG